>BACX01000030.1 GCA_000333335.1 Sphingomonas-like bacterium B12
GAGCTCGGTCCCGGGGATCCTCTAGAGTCTGAGTTAGCAATGCGTTTCTTATGATTGTCGAAACAAGATACTTCTGATAATCATCGTATATCATTGTCGCCCAACCAATCAAAAAGACAGGCGTGGGCGCGTCCCCGTCTAAAATAGTGAAAGTTGGCGTCACTGGGATGGTCAAAGTCGATCCATCATGCCCTCGGCCCATCGGATACGGAGTGGACATTCCCGCGAAGGTTGCCAAACCGTCCAGATTTTCTGTTCGCGCAAAACTAAAGAATGCCGGTATGATCTCCTCTCCCGATTTACGAGCAAAGGGATTTTTGATCCTCTCAACGCAAGCTTCAGCCTGCTTCAATGGAATTCGATCAACGACTATTCTCTCGCATACCGAGTAAACTTCACCAAGAGAGTATTTTGGCGGCATTTTCGCGAATCTGATAAGACCCTTCTCAGTCTTGTCAATTCTTCTAAAATTATGCCTAGTCCAATTGACAACCGATTGAGGCCTCAAAAGGCGCCTTATCGTGTCTTCAACGCTGCTCATCCGCATCACGCATTCTTGGTGCGCGCTCAAAAATTATTGCTGGAGTGATTTCCATACCGGGATTTGTGTTTCCTCGATAGTGCCAAACTATGTGCCAAGGCCCCTCTTCGACATGAGAGATCGCCCGCAATTGACTCGCCGATCGATGCCCAAACCGTTGGAAAATACGTTCAAAGAAGGCTTCATCGTCTGAATGGAATGCCTCGCTTGCCTGAACCATACCGCGCGTCGCTACGGAAAATTTGGTGGCACGCTCGGTGATCGCCCCGCTCTCAAATTTTTTAAAAGACTGATACAGTTCGCGAAACACGGGACCATGCGCCCATGCCTCCACCCTTGCCGGGGACAGCAAGATTCGCTGTTCCACTAAAGCTCTCTCGATCGCCAGATAGACCAACTTGTTCAAGGATAGATTGGACAGCCCCCTCTTTGCAGCTTGGGCACGATCCAGAAACCAATTTGCTAGAGCCCTTACGTCATACCCTCTCTCTCTGATTCTATCGGGAGAGAACATTCCGCGTGAAGCGCCGCTCCAATCAATCACCTCCGGAATATCGGATGTATCGATCGCGTCGTCGGAAAGCAGAGCCAAGGCCGTGAGCTCCGCTGCAAGTTCAGGACTGATATCCATATTCGCCATATTCATATGCCCGACGCTCACGCGGGGTTGCCTTGCGAGCGCTGATGATGCGGCCAACGACCGAACCATCCGAGCCATCCTCCGGTAAGGTATGCACAACAAACAGCAGAACGCCACCGACAGACCCTAGGGTCCGCCACCTGTCGTCCGATGGGTGCGGATCGACCTGCGACACGTGTAGAGGGTCTAAAAATATCAGAACGGTCAATTCGAAAGAAACGGAATGCTTCTGCTTGTTCAACGCGGCCTTGATAGGGTCCCACGTCCAAGTTGGCTTTCCCAAAGCGCTTCCGATCGACGCCGGACATCAAGAATATTCGTCATCACTAAGCCGTAACGATCAGTATAGCAACGCCATTTATAGGCCGCCGCGGCAAAGCCGCGTCGTCGGTTGACACGGCCGGAGGCAAGTCCGGCCGGTCGCCGGCCGGCGCGACGCTGATCTTCGTCTAGCTGCGGGTTTGCTCATGCAAACTCCTCGCTAGTCTCAGGCGTCGTCGCCCATCCTGAGCGCCGCGATGAACGCCTCCTGCGGGATCTGCACGCTTCCGTACTCCCGCATCCGCTTCTTGCCTTCCTTCTGCTTCTCCAGCAGCTTGCGCTTGCGCGTCGCGTCGCCGCCATAGCATTTCGCGGTCACGTCCTTGCGCATCGCCGCGATCGTCTCGCGGGCGATCACCTTGCCGCCGATCGCCGCCTGGATCGGGATCTTGAACAAATGGCGCGGGATCAGATCCTTCAGCCGCTCGCACATGCCGCGCCCGCGCGCCTCCGCCGTGCCGCGGTGGACGATCATGCTGAGCGCATCCACCGGCTCGTTGTTC
Organism: Sphingomonas-like bacterium B12; assembly: GCA_000333335.1. GTDB lineage: Bacteria > Pseudomonadota > Alphaproteobacteria > Sphingomonadales > Sphingomonadaceae > Solisphingomonas. Next base: position 2,006 of record BACX01000030.1, read on the forward strand.
ACCAGGATGCTCATCTTCACGAGATCGCCCTCGCGGTGGCCGATCTGGTGATAGTCGAAGCTGGCGTAGCCGCGCGAGATCGATTTCAGCCGGTCGTAGAAGTCGAACACCACCTCGTTCAGCGGCAGCTCGTACTTCATCTGCGCGCGGCCGCCGACATAGGTCAGATCCTTCTGGATGCCGCGCCGATCCTGGCAGAGCTTCAGGATCGAGCCGAGATATTCGTCGGGCACGTAGATCGTCGCCTCGATCCACGGCTCCTCGATGCTCTCGATTCGGTTGGGATCGGGCATGTCTGCCGGGTTGTGCAGCTCGATCGTCTGGGCTTCCTCGGTCTTGGAATGGCTGAGGTGGAGGCGATAGACCACCGAGGGGGCGGTGGTGATGAGATCCAGGTCGTATTCGCGGCTGAGCCGCTCCTGGATGATCTCCAGGTGGAGCAATCCGAGGAAGCCGCAGCGGAAGCCGAAGCCGAGCGCGGCCGATGTCTCCATCTCGAAGCTGAACGAGGCGTCGTTCAGGCGCAGCTTGGAGATCGATTCGCGCAGCTTCTCGAAGTCGTTGGCGTCCACCGGGAAGAGGCCGCAGAACACCACCGGCTGCACTTCCTTGAAGCCGGGAAGGGCCTCGACGGCGGGCCTCTTCGCGTCGGTGATGGTGTCGCCGACGGCGGTCTGGCTGACCTCCTTGATCTGCGCGGTGATGAAGCCGATCTCGCCGGGGCCGAGGTCGGCGAGCTGCTCGATCTTCGGGCGGAAGCAGCCGACGCGGTCCACCAGATGGGTGGTGCCGGCGTTCATGAACTTGATCTGCTGGCCCTTTTTGATCGAGCCGTCGATCACGCGGATCAGGATGACGACGCCGAGATAGGGGTCGTACCAGCTGTCGACCAGCATGGCTTTCAGCGGCGCCGCGGCGTCGCCCTTGGGGGCCGGAATGCGCGCGACGATCGCGTCGAGGATCTCGTCGATGCCGATGCCGGATTTGGCCGAGGCGAGCACGGCGTCGTCGGCGGGCAGGCCGATGATGTCCTCGATCTCGGCCTTCACCTTGTCCGGCTCGGCGGCGGGCAGGTCGATCTTGTTGATGACGGGGACGATCTCGTGGTCGTGCTCGATCGACTGATAGACGTTGGCGAGCGTCTGCGCCTCCACGCCCTGCGCGGCATCGACGACGAGCAGCGCGCCCTCGCAGGCGGCGAGGCTGCGGCTGACCTCGTAGGCGAAGTCAACATGGCCGGGCGTGTCCATCAGGTTGAGGACGTAGCCCTTGTAGTCGAGGCGCACGGTCTGCGCCTTGATGGTGATCCCGCGCTCCTTCTCGATGTCCATGTTATCAAGGACTTGGGCGGTCATCTCACGCTCGGAGAGGCCGCCCGTGCGCTGGATCAGCCGATCCGCCAGGGTGGACTTGCCGTGATCGATGTGAGCGATGATCGAAAAATTGCGGATGCGGTCGAGCGGAGTCATGCCGCCCCCTAGCATTGCCCACGCGCCTTGCCAAAGCCCGTCGATAGGCCCAGCATCATGGGCAAAACGATCGAGGAGAGAGCGGCATGCGCCACATCGCGGTGATCGGTTCCGGCCCGGCAGGCTTCTACACGGCGGAAGCCGCGCTCAAGACCTTCGGCAGCGAGGTGCGCGTCGATCTGATCGACCGCCTTCCCGTCCCCTACGGCCTGATCCGATCCGGCGTGGCGCCCGATCACCAGTCGATCAAGGCGGTGACCCGCCGCTACGAAGGCACGGCGAGCGACGAGCAGGTGCGCTTCTTCGGCAACGTGACGGTCGGCCAGGACGTCACGGTGGAGGAACTGCGCGGCCTCTACGATGCCGTCGTGGTCTGCACCGGCGCCCCCGCCGACAAACGGCTCGGCGTGCCGGGCGACGATCTCCCCGGCGTGATCGGGTCAGCCGCGTTCGTCGGCTGGTATAACGGGCACCCCGATTTCGCCGGCCTCCACCCTCCCCTCGACGGCGAGACGGTCGCGGTGATCGGCAACGGCAATGTCGCGCTCGACGTAGCGCGCATCCTCGCCAAGACGCCGGAGGAGTTTGCCGGCTCCGACATCGTCGGCCACGCGCTGGAGGCGCTCAGGCTCTCGAAGGTTCGTCGCATCGTCGTCTGTGGCCGGCGCGGGCCGCACCAGATCGCGATGACGCCGAAGGAACTGGGCGAGTTGGGCCAACTGAGCCGCGCCGCGCCGCTTGTCGATCCCGCCGCCTTCCCACCGGCCGGGGAGGACGAATCACTCGATCCCGGCCACCGCAAGTCTGTCGGCCTGCTGCGCGGCTATGCGGCGAAAGACGCGGGTGACAAACCGGTGACGATCGACTTCCGCTTCTTCGCCTCGCCCGTCGCGATCCTCGGGATGGACAGGGTCGAGGGCATCCGGCTGGAGCACACCCGTCTGGCCGCCGACGGCCATGCCGAGGGCGATGGCCATGTCGAGGACATCGCCTGCTCGATGGTTGTGAGCTGCATCGGCTATCGCAGCATCACGATTGAAGGCCTGCCCTATGACGACAAAGCCGGCCATTTCGCCAACGTGGACGGCCGGATCAGCGGCATCGGATCGGGCCTCTATTGCGCGGGATGGGCGCGGCGCGGACCGACCGGCACGATCGGCACCAACCGCCCGGACGGCTTCCAGATCGTCGAGGAGAGGNGAAGGATCGCCGA
>BACX01000029.1 GCA_000333335.1 Sphingomonas-like bacterium B12
GGCCGCATTTCGACATCGATCCGGCCGCCGCCGGCGTCCGCCTGCCCTCGCTGCTGCTGCAGCCGCTGGTCGAGAATGCGATCAAATATGCCGTTACGCCCCAGGAACAAGGCGCGGATATCGCCGTTACCGCTCGATTGATCGGGGATCGCGTGCAGATCGGCGTGACCGATACGGGTCCGGGCTTGAATGAGGTGCAACCGAGGGACACATTTTCCACGGGTGTGGGCCTCGCGAACATCCGTGACCGTCTCGTGCAGGCTTATGGCACGCGGCAGCGTTTCGAGGCTCAGCCCGGAGTAACTGGTGGCTTTGCTGTGACGATAGAGGTTCCTTTTGAAACGGAGCCCAAGGAGTTGGCATGACGATACGAACGATCCTGGTGGACGACGAGCCGCTGGCGATCCAGGGCCTGCAACTGAGGCTGCAGCGCCATGACGATGTCGAGATCATCGATACCTGCCTGAACGGGCGCGAGGCGATCCGTTCGATCAAGACCCACAAACCCGACCTTGTCTTCCTCGATATCCAGATGCCGGGCTTCGACGGCTTCTCGGTGATCCAGGGGCTGATGGAGGTCGAGCCGCCGCTGTTCGTGTTCGTGACGGCCTATTCGGATCACGCGATCCGCGCCTTCGAGGCGCAGGCAACCGATTACCTGATGAAGCCGGTGGAGGAGGATCGCCTCGCCGACACGCTGGAGCGCGTCCGCCAGCGCCTTGCCGAGCGCAAGGGCGTGGAGGAGGCCGGGCGCCTCAAGGAAGCGCTGGCCGAACATGCACCGGAAGCCGCCGAGGCGATGGTGGAAGGCGTGGCCGATGAAGGCCCGTCGTCCAGCCGTTACGAGAAGCTGATCAACATCAAGGATCGCGGCCAGATCTTCCGCGTCGACGTAGACAGCATCGAGCGGATCGACGCCGCCGGCGATTACATGTGCATCTACACCGGCGACAACACGCTGATCCTGCGCGAGACGATGAAGTTCCTGGAAAAGCGCCTCGATCCGCGCCGTTTCCAGCGCGTCCACCGCTCGACCATCGTAAACCTCGATCTGGTGCGACAGGTGAAGCCGCACACCAATGGCGAATGCTTCCTGGTGCTGGAATCGGGCGCGCAGGTGAAGGTGTCGCGCTCCTACAAGGATGTGGTTGCGCGCTTCGTCCACTGATCCGTCGATCCTCCCCCGCAGGGGGGATCGCCGCCGTACGTTTCAGTCCTGACGCAATTTTTCGATTATTGGGCTGCCGTGAAACGCCTGCCGCGTGCGCTTGGCGGNGACNNGCCNNAGCAAGGCACCGCCGGGGGGCAGGGGTTCAAGGTTGTCATGTCCGCCATTCCTCCCAAGGCCCGCGAGGCGATGGAACGCGCGCGCCGCGGCGATCTCGCCGGGGCGATCAGGGTCGGCGAGGAGGCGCTGCTTGCCACCCCCGCCGATCCCGGCCTGCGCATGTTCATGGGGATGCTCCACGCGCGGCAGCTCGATCTGACGGGCGCGGCCGAGCATCTGCGCGTCGCTGTCGAACTCGCGCCGCATGATCCGCTGCCTCGCCTCGAACTGATCCGGGCGCTGATCGGGGGCGATCGGCTGGACGAGGCGGACCAGCAGATCCGCGGTGCACGCATGACGGGGCCGCCGGCGCACGAACTGAAGCGACTTCGCGCGATGCTCCACCGTCGCCGTGGCGATCATGCCGAGGCGGCGGAGCTGCTGCAGGCGGTCGTCGCCGCCGATCCGCGCGATTTCGAGAGTCTCGAAAATCTCGGCATCTGCCTTCTCGCGATGGACCAACCCGCGCCGGCCGCGAACGCGCTGGCGCGCGCTCTGGCACTCCGCCCCTCGCAGCTCGGCATCCGCATCCGGCTGGCCGAGGCCGAGGTCGCGGCGCGGCGCGGCGAGGACATGCTGGCGGCGACCCGCGCGGCTGCCGCCGCAGAGCCGGACAACGTCCAGTATCCGCTCACCATCGCGCGGCTGGAGGATCTGCTCGGCCATCCGCGGGCGGCCGAGGCCGCGCTGCGTGAAGCGCTGGCGATCGAGCCGGACAATGAAGAAGCGCTGCTCGCGATCGCGGAGCTGCTGGAGCGTGACAACAAGGTGGACGAGTTGGGGACGCTGCTCGACCGCATCGAGGCGACCGGCGCGCAGCTTCCCCCCGTGATCCTGCTACGCGCCCGTTGGCTAGGTCGCGTCGGCCGCTACGACGAAGCCCGGGCGCTGATCCTCTCGTCCCCCCAATCGGTGGTGCCCGGCGCGCGCGCGCAACTCTACGGCCAGTATAGCGACCGGCTCGGCGACACGGACGCCGCCTTCGCCGCTTATGCCGAGATGAACCGGATCGACCGGATGGACACGCATGAGGCCGGGCGCGCAGCAAAGGAGCACCGCGACATCGTCGCCGGCCTGGCCGCGATCACCACACCGCAATGGTTTGCCGGCTGGACGGACGCCCGGCCATCGCCGGGACGGCGGGCGCCAGCCTTCATTTTCGGTTTTCCCCGATCCGGCACGACCCTGCTCGACACGGTGCTGATGGGCCATCCCGCCACCTGCGTACTGGAAGAGCAGCCGATGCTCCACAAGACGTGGCAGCAGATGGGATCGGCGGAAAACCTCGCCTCGCTCGACCAGCCCGGCATCGAGGCGCTGCGTGATCGCTATTTCGCCGAGGTCGATGCACTGGCTCCCGATGCTGGCGACCGGCTGATCATCGACAAATTGCCGCTCGGCGCGATCAACACCGCGCTCGTCCATCGCATCTTCCCCGATGCGCGCATCGTCTTCGTCGAGCGTCACCCCTGCGACGTGGTGCTCAGTTGCTTCATGACGCGCTTCGTCGCGCGTTACGGCATGACCAACTTCCTCGATCTGGAGGATACGGCGCGCTTCTACGATCTCGTGCTCGGCTACTGGCACCAGTGCCGTGGGATCTTCCCGCTCGCAGTCCACGATCTGCGCTACGAGCGGATGATCGAGGATGTCGAGGGGACGACGCGCCCGCTGGCCGCCTTCCTGGGGCTGGATTGGGATCCGCGCCTGCTCGATCACGTCGCCACCGCGAAGAGCCGCTCCTACATCGCGACGCCGAGCTACGCACAGGTCGCCGAGCCGCTCTACACGCGCGCACGGGGGCGCTGGGAGCGGTATCGCACGCATATGGAGCCGGTGCTGCCGATTCTCGAACCGTGGGCGGAGCGGATGGGCTACGCGATCTGACGCGAGGCTTGCTCGCGCGATCCGGCGGGTTCGTCGCAGGCCGGGCGGATTGATCGCGCCGGCGGTCGCGCCGGTCACGCGAGCGTGGGCCCGCCACCCGCCTTATGCCCCTGTCCGCTCAAGGCCGCCCGACCGGGGCGGGAGCATCAGGGAGGCAGTCATGATCTTTCACGTGTCGATCGCCGCCGTCGAGCCGCGCCGCGTCGCGGGTGTGCTGGCCGAATTGTGGGGCGGCACCGCCGCGCCCTTCCCGCCCATTTCGGACGACGGCTGGATCGTCTTCGCCGACGACGACCGCGGATCGGCGATCGAGGTCTATCCCGAAGGCGTCGTGCTGCGCGAGGTGGATGGCGATGCCGATGCGGTGGGGATCAAGCTGCCCAGCATCGGCCTCACCTCCACCCATATCGCGATCGCGACGGTGCTCGATCATGCCGACGTGATGCGGATCGCACTGCGCGAGGGCTGGCCCGCCAAATACCGCAAGCGCGGCGGCGTGTTCGGCGTGATCGAGCTGTGGATCGAAGGATCGGTGCTGGTCGAGGTGATGACCGCCGAGATGCAGGCCGAATATCGCGCCGGCATGAGCTCCGCAAACTGGCTGCAGATGCTCGCGTCGATGCGGATGGCGGCGTGACTCTTTCATCCTCCCTGCGCGAAGCGTGGGGAGGATCAGGCCGCCTTGAACGCCATCGCCACGCCGTTCATGCAATAGCGCAGGCCGGTCGGCTGCGGCCCGTCGTTGAAGACGTGGCCGAGATGGCCCGCGCAGCGCGCGCAATGCACTTCGATGCGCTCCTCGCCCAGCGACGTGTCGCTGCGCTCGCCGATCGCATGGGGCAGATGATCCCAGAAGCTCGGCCAGCCGGTGCCGCTGTCGAACTTGCGCGTCGAGGAGAAGAGCGGCAGCGCGCAGCCGGCGCAGACGAACACACCCTTGCGGTGTTCGCTGTTGAGCGGGCTGGTATAGGGGAACTCCGTCGCCGCCTGCCGCAGCACCTTGTAGGCCTGCGGGCTGAGCCGCTTGCGCCATTCGGCGGCGGTCAGCTGGAACGGCGCGGGCGTCGCGGCGACGGCGGCCGCGTCGCCATCGCCCGTCATCCGCCAGGCGAGCGCCGCGACCGCGCACCCGGCGCCCAGGCCCAGCAGCGCGCGGCGATCGAGAAGGGTCATGCTCATGCTCCATGATACGATCCGGACGGCCCGGCGGTTACAGCGTTGACGGCCGCCACGATCTGCGCCTAGCCTTGCCCATCCCGTTGCGTCTGCGTGATTTCTCGAACGCTTACAGGGGACAATCACCATGAAGAGGATGTTGCTCGCCGGTTTCGCCGGCTCCCTCGCGCTCGCCATGCCCGCTTTCGCCGCAAGCCCGTTCGACGGCACGTGGAAGGGCGACGTCGCCAGCGCCAAGCTGCCCGAAAAGCCCGACGTCTTCCTGCTCCGGAACGGCGTCTACACCTGCAAGACCTGCGTTCCGCCCTACAGCGTGAAGGCCGATGGCGCCTTCCACCCGGTGAAGGGCCAGCCCTATTTCGACGCGGCCTCGGTCAAGGTCGTGGACGCGCACACCACGATCGAGACGCACAGGAAGAAGGGCAAGGTGATGAACACGGTCACCGCCACCGTCACCCCCGACGGCAAGACCGTGCACTTCGTGTTCAAGGACATGAGCCCGCCCAACGGCAAGGTGGTGGAAGTGAAGGGCAGCCAGACGCTCGTCGCGCCCGGCCCCAAGGGATCGCATGCCACATCGGGAACATGGAAGAACGACAAGGTCGAGTCGGTGTCCGACGCCGGCATCACCATGATGCTGAAGGACGACGGCAAGAGCTTCACCATGACGACGCCCGCCGCGATCAGCTACACGGCCGCCTATGGCGGGCCGGCGGTGCCGATCAAGGGCGACCATGGCGGCACTTACGCCAAGGTGGCCAAGCCCGATGCGCACACCATCGTCGAGACCGACGTGCGCGGCGGCAAGACGGTCGGCATCTACACGATGAAGATCGTGAGCGACGGCGTGATGGCCATCACCAGCGAGGACACGCAGCGCGGCACCAAGACCGAATTCACCGCGAAACGCCAGTAATCCTCGCCAAACGCCCTTCCTTGCGGCACTTTGTGCGCGCCCGGCGTTGTGACGGCACGCACGGGACTAACAAGGGAGGGCGTCATGGTCCGGATCGTGATCGGCAGCGTGGTGGGCGGGCTCGTCCAGTTCTTCGTGGGCTTCCTGTTCTGGGGGACGCCACTGTCCAGCCTCGTCTTCACCAAGATGCCGGATGCGCAGGTGGCCGCGGTGCAGACCGCGCTCGCCCAGAACATGACGGCGACCGGCACCGGCACCTATTTCGTGCCCTGGCCGGAAACCGCGCAGGGGCTGATCCTGCACGGGCGCGGGCCGGTGGCGCTGGTCTTCTTCAACACCCACGGCTTCCCGCTGATGGTGCCCGGCGCGCTGATCGGCGGGCTGGTGCTGTCGGTGATATCGATGCTGCTGATCGGGCTTGCGCTGCACACCGTGGCGGCACGGGTGGACGATTTCGCCAGCCGGATGAAGATCGTGCTGTTCGCCAGCCTCGGCGTCACGCTCTACGCGATCCTCGGCCAGCCGACCTACAATTTCTACATGCCGTGGGGATATTGGGTGTATCTGGCCATCTCGCTGATCGTCGGCTTCGCGGCCGGCGGCTTCGTGCTGGCGAAATGGTTCGTGCCGCACGCCGCCCCGAAGGCGACGGGCGCGACGCTGCACTGATTTAGTCGAGCAATCCCAGAAAGCGGGCGGCGGCGCGGAAATCGCGGCGCTTGTCCTCGCGGGCGGTGGTGGCGAGCGTGTCCTCGCCCCATTGCTCGGCCTGCCACAGATCGTCGAGTTCGGCGGCTTGCCACGCCTCCTCCTCGGTCATCGCGCCCTCGGCCAGCGCCAGCGCGAGGACGAGCGAGCCGGACAATGTGACCAGCGGCGAGAGGCCGGCGAGATGGAAGGCATCGCGCGACGCCACGGCGGCCGAGAGGCGCGCCACCGTCCCGGCGGGCTGGTCGACATGGGTGATCCCCGCCGTCACCACGAACTCCACGTCGTAGCGCCCGCGCGCCCAGTCGAGCGGCGGATCCCACGCCTCGCCCTGCAGCGCGGTCAGCTCGGTCGGGTGATCGGCGCGGTAGCAGAGCAGATCGCCCTGCGCGTAGCGCGCGAGGCCGGCGGCGAAGGTCGCGGTGTCGGGCGCGATCCGGTCGATCGCGGCATTGGCGAGGCCGGTGAGCGGCATCGCGCGCGGATCGATCGTGCCGTCCACCGCGCGCCACTCCTCGGCGATCGCGGCGGCGAGGCTGTCGGTCGGCACGATCAGCTCGGCGCGCGCCGGGGTCTTGAGCGCGCGCCCGTCGAGCCGGATGCCGCGATCCTCGATCGTCACGTCCGTCCAGAAGCGCTTGGCGGCGATCACCGGGGTGTCCGCCATTTGCGGGCCAGGATTTTGGGCACGACGATCAGGTCGATCAGTCCCATCACGATCAGCACGCCGCCGAAGCCGTAATGGCCCGCGACGCTGCCGCCCAGCGCCAGCCATAGCCCGAAACCGCACAGGATCGCGCCCGCCACGCGCAGGCCGAGCAGGATGCCGAGGCGATCGCGCGCCTGCTTTTCGGGGTCGGGCAAGGTCATGCGATCTCCAGCGTGCAGAGCGCGGGCAGATCGGACGGGTGCATCGCCACCGCATCGGCCCCTTCGCGCAGCAGTTCGTCGGCCTCGTGATAGCCCCATGCCACGCCGATCGCGCGGACGCCGGCATTGTGGGCCATCTGGATGTCGTAGCTGGTGTCGCCGATCATCACGGTGGTGAAGGGTTCGGCACCGGCATCGGCCATACATTGCTCGATCATCGAGGGATGCGGCTTGGAGGGGTGGCGGTCGGCGGTCTGCAGCGTGACGAAATGGTGGGCGAGGCCGTGATGCTCCAGCACCAGCTTCAGCCCGCGATCCGATTTGCCGGTGGCGACGCCGAGCAGCCAGCCCTCCGCCTCCAGCCCCGCCAGCACCTGGGGGATGCCCTCATAGAGCTGCTCCTCCACCCGGCCCTCGGCGCGCATCCGGTGGAAGGTGCGCTTGTAGGCTTCGGCGAGCACGTCATGGTCGCTGCCGGGCGCCAGCACCTGCATCGCCTGCGGCAGGCTCAGGCCCACGATCCGGCGGATGGCCGCGCGGTCCGGCGCGACGAGGCCGGCTTCCGCGAAGCTCTCCTCCATCGCCACGCAGATGTTCGCCTGGCTGTCGACCAAAGTCCCGTCGCAATCGAAGATGGCGAGGCGGTTCAACCGCGGCCCCTTCCGCGCCGCTCGCCCTTGCGCTCCTTGCGGCGATCCTTCGCGGCGTGCGCGGCGGCGCGGCGCTTGCCCTCGGGGGTTTCGCTGAATTTCACGTCCTCGATCGGCAGCGCGTCGCCGTCAGCCGGATCGAAGCCCAGATGCGCGAGGCTCTCGGCGAAGTGGGTCGGCAGTTCGGCGCGCACGTCGATGCGCTCGCCGTCCGGGTGATCGATGCGGATGCGGCGCGCGTGGAGGTGCATCTTGCGGCTGATCCCGCCCGTGAGGAACGCCTCCGGCCCGCCATATTTCCCGTCACCCACGATGGGATGGCCGATCGCCGCCATGTGGACGCGCAGCTGGTGGGTGCGGCCGGTCAGCGGCTGCAGCTCGACGAAGGCGGCGCGGTTGCCGGCGCGCTCGATCACGCGATAGCGCGAGCGGGAGGGCGCGCCCTCTTTCTCGTCGACATACATCTTCTCGCCGCCGGTGCCGGGCTGCTTGGCGAGCGGCAGGTCGATCAGCCCCTCTTCGATCGAGGGGACGCCGGCGATGATCGCCCAATAGACCTTGCGCGCGGTGCGGCTGGAAAAGCTCTTCGAAAAGAAGGCGGCGGCGCGCGCGTTGCGGGCCACCAGCAGCGCGCCCGACGTGTCCTTGTCGAGCCGGTGCACCAGCTTGGGCCGCCCCTCGCTCTCATATTCCAGCGCATCGAGCAGGCCGTCGACATGGCGCTCGGTCTTGGTGCCGCCCTGCGTGGCGAGGCCCGGCGGCTTGTTGAGCACCAATGCTGCGGCATCCTTGTGGATGACGAGGCTCTGCGCGAAGTCGATCTCGTCCTCGCTCAGCGGCTTCCTCACGCGCTGCGGCTTGGCCTTGTCCGGCGCGGGGGCCTCCAGCGGGGGGACGCGGATGATCTGCCCGGCCTCGATCCGGTCGCCCGGCGTCGCGCGCTTGCCGTCAACGCGCAGCTGGCCGGTGCGCGCCCAGCGCGACACGACGTTGAAGCTCGCGTCCGCCATGTGCCGCTTGAACCAGCGATCGAGGCGGATGCCGTCGTCGTCGGGCGCGACGGTGAACTGGCGGACATCTTCGGTCATGCGGGCGCTCCCATGCGCGAGAACCAGAGGCCGGCGAACAGCAGCAGGATCGCGAGCACCGCCGAGCTGGTGACGTAGAGGATCGCCGTGCCCCAATCACCGCGTTCGATCATCATCGCGGCCTCCAGGCTGAAGGTGGAAAAGGTGGTGTAGCCGCCGAGCACGCCGACGCCGATCATCAGGCGCCAGGCTTCGCTGGACGGCGGCGTGAAGCGCGCGAGGCCACCGACGAGCAGGCCCATGAGCAGGCCGCCGGAAACATTGATGAACCACGTCCCCCACGGGAATCCCGGCCCGAGCAGCGCGAGGCTGAGCCTGCCCACCTGAAAGCGGATGCCGGCGCCGATCGCGCCGCCGATCATGACGAAGAGAAGCGGCATGGGGGTGCCTTAGAGCGAAGCGGACGAAATCGGAACCGTCATTGCGACCCCGGACCTGATCCGGAGGAAGCAATCCATTGCGGCACACGGCGCAGCTGTATTGCTTCGTCGCTTCGCTCCTCGCAATGACGAGGAGGATTACCCCCCGTTGGTCCAGATATAATCGACCGGAGTGGCACCGTTCGCGGCCGGGCCGACGATGATGTAGAAGGACTGCGCACCCTTGTCCCCGGCGAGGTTCCAGTCGCCATCCTTGTCGTCGCGTCCGGTGGAATAGCCCGCCGCCCGCGCCCTGGCCGTGTACCAGCCCATCACCTGACCGCGATCGCCCGGCACGGTGAAGCTCACCACGCGCGCCTGGCAGCCGCCGTCATGGCCCGCCGCTTCCTGCAGGCGCGCCGACGGGTGCATCGGCAGGTCGCCCGGCAGCTTCGCCGCCCAGCCGTTGGAATATTGCAGGCCGCCGAGGCAGCCTTGCGGTCCCGCGCCGCCATCCTCGGTCGCGACCTGCATGGCGGGCTTGCCGTCCTTCTGATGTTGCGCGGCCTGCGCCAGCGTCACCGTGCCCGCACGGTCGCCGGGCTGATGACCGCCTGCCTTCCGGCCGGCCTTGGCGGGATCGACCTTGATGTCGGCGGCCAGCGCCTTATTGGCGGGCGTATCGGCCACCACGGCGCCGTTTACGAGCTGCTCGTCCATCGCATCGAGGCTGTTGGCGGCGGGCTTCGGCTTGTCGCAGGCGGACAGCAAGGCGAGCGCCGAAAGCGCGGCAAGGGTGAAGCGCATGGTGGACCGTCCCGTCATCATCGCTCCGCTCTACCCGATCGCGGCGCCTGCCACCGCAGCCGCGTCGCCGCGCCTGTCCCGAAATGGCATGGCGGCAGAAGGGCTTGGCGGCGCCTCCGTTCGGCGCACGGCACGTCGCAAACGATATCATGCTTAACGGTTTCTTTACCGCCTAAAGTCTCATTCCTTTCACGTGACCACCGATAGCGTGGAGCGTGGAAAGGACCGCATGCTGCCGATCGAGCAAAGCCTGATGACCTTCTCGGCGCTCCCCCTCGCCATCGCGGCGACGGGGGTGTTGGCGGTCGCGGCGATCCTGCTGTTCATCTACAACAGCCGCACGCTGCTGGGCCTGAAGCGGGACGCCCGCGTGGTGCTCGCAGGGCTGAGCGACGGCATCGTCCTGCTCTCCCAAAAGCCCGACCGCGCCTATTGCAATCCTGCCGCCGAGACGATGCTCGGCCTCGACACCGAACCGGATATGCCGCCCGGCTACCACCGGGTCGCCCGGTCGCGCCTGCTGGGCGAGGTCTGCGCCGCCGCCGCCGCCTCGCGCCGCGGCGATACGCTGCCGGCGATGGAACTGGTCGATGCGTCCGGCCGCTTCCGTTCGTGGCGTCAGTCGTTGATCCACGCACAGGTCGCCGGCACCAGCGTGATCGGCATCGTCCTGCAGGACCGCACCGAGGTCCACACGCTCTCCCATCTGCTGGAGGAGAGCCGCAGGCGCGACCCGCTGACCGGCCTCGCCACGCCCGAACTGCTCCACGATCGCACGGGGCAGGCGCTGGAGACGGCCGCGCGCACGATGATGGCGGTCGCCATGGTCGTCATCGAGGTCGACCAGTTCGAGGAAATTTTCGAGGAACGCGGCTGGGCGCCGGCATCCGAACTGCTGATCGAGGCGGCGATGCACGTCTCCTCCTCGGTCCGCGCGATGGACCTGATCGCGCGCGTCGGCCAGAACCGCTTCGCCGTGATCGTGTCGCTGGGCGATTCCGCCAGCCTGCCGGGCGCCGCCGAGCGCTTCCTCAACGCGATGCGCTTCGCCTTCCAGAGCCCGTCGGGCGTGCCCGTCACGATCACCGGGTCGATCGGCATCGCGCGCGCGGGCATGGACGGCTCGACCTCGCTGCGCCTGCTGGAGCGCGCGACGCAGGCCTGCGCGCGGGCGCGGGCGGATGGCGGCGATCGCTGCCGCTTCTACGATCCCGCCTCCGACATCGATCCCACCCCGTCCGACCAGGGGCTGATCGCGGAGATTCGCGGCGGGCTGGAGCAGGGCCGCTTCGCGATGCGCTACCAGCCGATCGTCGCGCTCTCCACTCGCCAGATCGTCGGCTACGAGGCGCTGATGCGCTGGCGCCACCCGGTGCGCGGCGAGGTGTCGCCCGCCGAATTCATCGCCGTCGCCGAGAAATCCGGCATGATACATGCGCTCGGCGACTTCGCGCTGATCCAGTCCTGCCTCGATGCCGCGACCTGGCCGCACGCGCTGCAGGTGTCGGTCAACATGTCGGTGGTCGAGCTGCTGGAAAGCGACGCGCCGCGCCGCATCATGGCCGCGCTCGCCGGCGCCGAGATGGCGCCGCACCGCCTGCGCATCGAGATCACCGAGACCGCGCGCATCCCCGATCTCGGGCGGCTGCGCACCGCGATCGACGAGATCCGCACGCTCGGCGTCACGGTGGCGCTGGACGATTTCGGGACGGGCCATTCCAGCCTCACCCACCTCCAGTCGCTGAGCTTCGACTGCCTGAAGATCGATCATCGCTTCGTGCAGGATCTCGCGACGCCGCGCACCGCCTCGATGATCCGGATGCTCGTCACCTACGCGCGCCAGATCGGCGTGATGGTGGTGGCCGAGGGCGTCGAGACCGAGGCGCAGGCGACCCAGCTCGCCGCGATGGGCTGCACCCATGCGCAGGGCTGGCTGTTCGGCCGCCCGATGCTCGCCGCCGATCTGCCCGGCTGGGAAGCGCTCGCCAGCTGAGCGGGCTTCAGGGCCGGACGATCACCGTGCCCCCGTCCCACTCCGCCGCGCGCGCCGCGACCAGTTCGTACAGATCCCTGATCCCGGCATAATCCGAGTACAACTCGATCATCCCGCCGGTGTCGGCGCGCGCGTCCATATAAGCGGTGCGGCCGCCGGGCTGGCCGAAGAGCATCGCCACCGGATGCCCCAGCGCCTCCTGCCGCGCCACAGCGCCCTCGAAATCGCGGCACAGGATGGCGACGTGGTGGAAGCCCTCCTCGCCCGGCGCATAGACGTCGCGATAGGCGGAAGGCCCGTCGCTCAATTGCTGGATCAGCTCGATCTGGATGTCGCCGGCATGGGCCAGCGCCGCCGACAGCGCGATGCGCCCTTCGGTGCCGCGATGGATCATCGCCATCTCGATCCCTTCGAGCAGCACGAACGGACCGATGTTCAGCGCCGCGCTCCACCGCCGCGCCGCCGCTTCGATGTCGTTCACGATGTAGGCGTTCTGGACGATGCGCTCATACGGCATCGCCATCGGCATCCTCCTGCACCCGGATGCCGCGCGATTCGAGTTCGTGGCGGACGATCTTCCAGCCTTCGCCCGTCCGCTTCATGTCGGTATTGTAGGTCGCCCAGAGCGTCAGCATCCGCTTCGGCGCATCCTTCATGAAGTGGAGCGCCTGCACGTCGGTGCGGCAATGCGCGGTGTCGCCGTCGATCGTCGCGAGTTGCGGCCCCAGCATGTGCTGGGTCGGGCCGAACGCCTTCAGCGCCTCCTCGACATAGGCGACCCAGGCGTCGCGGCCCCGGACGGTCGTGTCGCCGAAGCCGACGATCTCGACATCCTCGTCGAACACCGAGGCGTAGAGCGCGAGGTCGCGCTGGTCGACGCCCTTGGCATAGGTCAGCATGACATCGGTCAGCGCGATCCGATCGGCCACATAATCCATGATCCTGCTCCTTTGTTTTGGGGAGCGTGACAAGGCGCGGGCGCGCCCACAATTATCAAAGAGGCCAGTCTTTCGAACCGCCTTTTCGCCGAAAGTCTAAGCGGGCGCCGCTAACCATCCCGCATCGCCCCGCCCGCCACCGGGCGATTCGCGACAGACGTGCCGCATACGCGCCATTTTCCACAAGATACTGATTCATAGATATATTTTTGAAATCTGTGATCCGATCGCCGCCGCCGGGGGCAACAGTAACGACCACTTCCGCCGGAAGTTTAGGCCCCGCCCCAGCGTTAACCACGTAATAACCACCTCCCTTTAGATCTGACGGGGATCAGACATATTGATCGGTACTGGAGACAACCCATGACGGTAATCAATTCCAACTCGGCCGCCTTGCGCGCCCAGAACGGAACGCGGCTGGCGAACCAGCAGCTGCAGACCGCGATGGCGCGCCTGTCGTCGGGCAATCGCATCAACAACGCGTCGGACGACGCCGCCGGCCTCGCGATCTCGAACTCGATGACGTCGCAGATCAACGGCATGAACCAGGCGATCTCGAACGCCAATGACGGCGTCTCGATGGCCCAGACCGCCGACGGCGCGCTGAGCGAAGTGACCAACATGCTGCAGCGCATCCGCGAGCTCGCGGTGCAGTCCGCCTCGGGCACCTACAGCGACGACGACCGCACCAACATGCAGGCGGAAGTCGGCCTGCTGACCCAGCAGATCAGCAACACGCTGACCAGCAGCAATTTCAACGGCGTCAACCTGTTCGACGGCACCGCCGGCGGCGGCACGGGCGTCGTCTCGATCCAGGTCGGCGCCGACTCCGGCGACACGATCGACATGGACTTCGGCGCGATCAACGACACGACGACCGCCACCTCGGTCGCCACCGTCACGGACGCGAACGCCGCGCTCGGCGTGGTCGATGCGCAGCTCAAGGTCGTCGACAACGCCCGCGCCAAGCTGGGCGCCGCCGAGAGCCGCATGAACTCGGTGGTCAACTCGCTGACCGACAACGTCACCAACATGACCGACGCCCGTTCGCGCATCGCCGACACGGATTTCTCGGTCGAGACCACCAACCTCGCCAAGGCGCAGATCCTGAACCAGGCCGCCACCGCGATGCTCGCCCAGGCCAACCAGTCGGCCCAGGGCGTGATGAAGCTGCTCGGCAACTAAGCCCGCTTCGCAGTAGCGGCTTAACCAGTACCGATCGGCCGGCGCGGATGCCTTCGGGCGTCCCGCCGGCTCGTCGCGTGCAGACCGCCCCGCAACCTCTCGCCCTCCCGGCCGTTACGCGAGCCTACGCGTATGATCAGGGAGACCCCAATGCACCGCCGCATCCTTCTCGCCGCCGCCGCAGCCCTCGCGCTCGCCGCCTGCAGCCAGAAGACGGGCGACGCCGCCGCCGATACCGCAAACTCCGCGATGAACGACGCCGCGGCCAACACAAACGCCACCCTTTCGGCCACCGACAACGCCGCCGATGCCGCCCGGCCCGGTCTGTCCCAGGCCGGCAACGCGATCGACAATGCGGCCGACGCCACCGGCAACGCCTTCTCGGCCGCCGCCAACAGTGTCGACAACGCCACGCACTAAGTGGAAACTATCCTATTGGGTTAAATTTCACTGTCCTACAACCCCACTCATGCGATAGATGGGCGGGATGGTCCACGCTCCCCACGACAAGGCCGTCACACGCAGCGGCCAGCCCCGACGCCGTGCGCCCCGCGCACTCCGGCCCGTCACCATCACCCCCGATATGCTGGAGGGGGCGCCGGACTTTCCGCCCGCCCCGCGCGGCGCGTCCCGCTACGACGGCTGGACGCCCGACCGGCAGCGTGCCTTCGTCAAGGCGCTGGCCGAAACCGGCTGCGTCTCGCGCGCCTGCGCGTGGGTCGGCATGAGCACGGTGGGCGCCTACCTGCTGCGCAAGGGCGCGGGCGCCGAAGCCTTCGCGAAGGCGTGGGACGATGCGCTGGCGGTGGGCACCGAGCGCCTCGCCGACATCGCCTACGAACGCGCCGTCTACGGCGTGCCCGTGCCCGTCTTCCACAAGGGCGAGCAGGTCGGCGAGAAGCGCTGGTTCAACGACCGCCTGCTGATGTGGGTGATGCGCCACGCCGACCGCGAACGCTATGACGACGCCTCCAAGGGCAACCGCGTGCCCCCGCACATCCGCAAGGCGCTGCGCGAGGAATGGGAGCGGGAAGCACGCGAGAAGGACGCCGAGGCGCGCGAAACGCTCTCCGACATGCTGGAGCAGATGCACCAGCGCCTGCGCGCCGCCGGCGACCTGCGGCACCTGTATCCGGACGACGTGCTGCGCGCGAACGGGACGTGGGGGCCGGCGGAGGAGTGAGCGGGCGGGATCGCCCGCAATCACCTGCTCGTCGACGGCAACAAGCGCACGGCGGCGGTGGTCTCGGAAACCTTCCTGATGCTGAACGGGTGCGCGCTGGGCGCCAGCGACGCGGAACTGGTGGTGGCGTTCCAGGCGCTCGCAGCGGGGGAGATGAGCGAGGCGGAGTTGGGAGATTGGTTTAGGGGGGTGGTGGGAGAGGCTTAAGCCTATCGCAGCGGCTATTCGCTTCTCAGCGTCCTAATTACTCCGGACAGCGCAGAACCATAACGATCAAATTGGGTTTGGAGCTCTTCGTCAGACAGAATAGCATATTGCCTAACTGACCACGATGTGACGTTCCTTGCGTCACCCCCCCGTTTAAATTTTGGCGTGCAGATGATCTTCGCGTCCGATTTCAGAAAATCTTGCTGAGTTAGCAATGCGTTTCTTATGATTGTCGAAACAAGATACTTCTGATAATCATCGTATATCATTGTCGCCCAACCAATCAAAAAGACAGGCGTGGGCGCGTCCCCGTCTAAAATAGTGAAAGTTGGCGTCACTGGGATGGTCAAAGTCGATCCATCATGCCCTCGGCCCATCGGATACGGAGTGGACATTCCCGCGAAGGTTGCCAAACCGTCCAGATTTTCTGTTCGCGCAAAACTAAAGAATGCCGGTATGATCTCCTCTCCCGATTTACGAGCAAAGGGATTTTTGATCCTCTCAACGCAAGCTTCAGCCTGCTGCGGGTGGAATTCAGCGAAGGCCGAACCCGACCATCTGGGCGTGCTGTCGATGAACTTGCCGTCCTGTTTCGCGTT
>BACX01000028.1 GCA_000333335.1 Sphingomonas-like bacterium B12
GGGATCTGCTGATGCTCCACTTCCGCGCGTGGGAGATGGGCATCAAGTCGCTCTATTACCTGCGCTCCAAGTCGGTGCAGCGCGCCGGCTTCGCGGGCGGCGTCGAGGCCGACAACACGATCGACCTGAAGCAGGTCGACGCGTCGGAGACCGATTACGACGAGTGCCTCGCCTGCCAGTGACCGTCTGACATCCCTCCCCCGTTCGTCCTGAGCTTGTCGAAGGACGTGCGGCAGGCGGGGCGACTTTGGCACGCACTTCGACAGGCTCAGTGCGAACGGATTTCCTTGGGTTAGCGTTGAGGCAGGCCGCCGGGGGGACGGCCGGGTAAGGGAGTGAACAGGGGCGTGACGATCTTCACCAAGCTTCTCGCCGGCGCGGCCCTCGCGTCGCTGGCGTTCGGCCAGCTTTCGGCCGCGACGATCGATACCCATGCCGCCGAGCAGAAGCTCGACGCCTCGGTGTCGAGCGCGGACCAGCTCGCCTGGCTCAAGGATTTCTCCTCCGCCCCCAACCATGTCGGCAGCCCCCACGACAAGCAGAATGCCGACGCCACCCTCGCTCTCTTCAAGAGCTGGGGCTGGGACGCGCATGTCGAGGTCTTCCACGTCCTCTACCCGACGCCGATCTCGACCACGCTGGAGCTGATCACGCCGCAGAAGGTGACGCTCGGCGGACAGGAGCCGCCCGTCGCCGGCGACCCCACCTCGGCCGAGACGCAGGGCGCGCTCCCCCCCTACGTCGCCTATCAGGGCGACGGGGACGTCACCGCGCCGGTGGTCTACGTCAATTATGGGATGCCCGACGATTACGAGGCGCTGGCTCGGCGCGGCATCGACGTGAAGGGCAAGATCGTCCTCGCCCGCTACGGCGCCGGCTGGCGCGGCCTGAAGCCCAAGCTGGCGCAGGAGCATGGCGCGGTCGGCTGCCTGATCTATTCCGATCCGGCGAACGACGGCTACGCGCATTGGGACAGCTATCCGGACGGCGGCGGCCGCCCCGATCACGGCGTCCAGCGCGGTTCGGTGCAGGACATGACCACCTATCCGGGCGACCCGCTGACGCCCGGCGTCGGCGCGACCGAGGGGGCCAAGCGCCTCACCCGCGAGCAGGCGGTCACCCTCCTCAGGATCCCGACGCTGCCTATCTCGTGGAGCGACGCGTCTAAGATCATCGCGAGCCTGCAAGGCCCGGTCGTCACCGGCAAGCAGCGAGGCGGGCTGGGGCAAGCCTATCACTGGGGCGGCACGCCCGCCGTTACGGTGCATCTGGCGGTGCAGTCCGACTGGTCGCTGAAACCGCTCTATGACGTGATCGCGACGCTGAAGGGGGCGAAGCGGCCCGACGAATGGGTGATCCGCGCCAACCATCGCGACGGCTGGGTGTTCGGCGCCGCCGACCCGCTGACCGGCCACGGCGCGATGCTGTCCGAAGCGAAGGCGCTGGGCACCCTCTACAAGTCCGGCTGGCGCCCCGACCGCACCATCGTCTACGCCAGCTGGGACGGCGAGGAGCCGGGTCTGCTCGGCTCGACCGAATGGGCCGAGACCCACGCCGACGAACTCCAGAAGAAGGCGGTCGTCTACATCAACACCGACAACAGCGTGCGCGGCGTGCTGGAGGCGGAGGCGAGCCACGACCTTCAGCATTTCGTCAACCAGGCCGCGCGCGACGTGACCGATCCGGAGACCGGCGCCACCGTGCAGGAACGGCAGCGCGCCGACATCCTCGCGTCCGATTATGACGGCGACGGCGAGGCGGACGCGGTGAAGGCGGCGAAATCGGGCGGCGACCTGCTGGTCGGCCCGCTCGGCTCCGGCTCCGATTATTCGGCCTTCCTCCAGCATCTCGGCATCCCGTCGATCAATCTCGGCTTCGGGGGCGAGGATGCGTCGGGCGGCTCCTACCATTCGGTCTATGACAGCTACACGCACGTCACGAAGTTCGACGATCCGGGCCTCGTCTATGGCGCGGCGCTGTCGAAGCTGACCGGGCGGCTGGTGCTGCGCGCGGCCGACGCGGATGTCGGCCCGGCGCGCTATTCGGATCTGGCGGCGACGGTCGCACGCTATGTCGCCGAGGTGAAGAAGCTCGCCGATACGCAGCGCGAGAAGGACAAGGCGCGCGAGGAACTGACCGCTGAGGGCGACTTCAAGCTCGCCTCCAACGTGCTCGACCCGACCGCCGCGCCGGCGCCCAAGCAGGCGACCCCGCTGATCGATTTCGCCGCACTGGAGAAGGCGTCCGACCATCTCGCCCGCGCGGCCGGCGCCGCCGACGGCGTGCTCGTCAAGGCCGATACGCTGCCGCCCGCGACCCGCGCGGCGCTCGACGCGCAACTGCGCGGGATCGATCAGCTGATGCTGTCGCCGGACGGCCTTCCCGGCCGCCCCTGGTATCGCAACCTGATCTACGCGCCGGGCACGCTCACCGGCTACGGCGCCAAGACGCTTCCGGGCATCCGCGAGGCGATCGAGCAGCGCCGTTTCGGCGACGCGGTGGCCTATGTCGCGAAGACGGCGGCGGTGCTCGACGCCTATGCCGGCCGGCTCGACGCGGCCGTGAAGGGCGCGAAGCCGTGACAGCGCGCGCCGCCTCCCAAAATGGCGTGAAAGCGCCTATATATGCCGGGATGGCGGCCGACTCTTGCCTCCACCACCTGTTCGTTCCGACCTCTTGTCGGAGACTGTCGCATGGCTGATCCTCGCGGATTGATGCTGGCCGCAATCGGCGCCGCTTGGCTCGCCCTGAGCGTCCGCGCGCTCCGTCACCGTGCATGGCGCGATGGGGTGCCCGCCGCTGAATTGATCGTCGCCAAAGTCATCGGCGAAGAGCCGTCTGCCCGCACCAAATGGGACCGATGGCTCGCCCTGTTTCACGTGTGCGCCGGATCGGCTTTCGGAAGTCTTCTCATTTTTGGCGGCCTGATGGCCACCATTGCAGCTTAATCGGAGTAATCGCCCATGCCTCTCCTCCAAGCCTCCAAGACCTACAAGCCCTTCGAATATCCGTGGGCCTATGATTTCTGGAAGCGCCAGCAGCAGCTCCACTGGCTGCCAGAAGAGGTGCCGCTGGGCGAGGATTGCCGCGACTGGGCGCAGAAGCTCTCCGATCACGAGCGCAACCTGCTCACCCAGATCTTCCGCTTCTTCACGCAGGCGGACGTCGAGGTGCAGGATTGCTACCACGAGAAATACGGGCGCGTGTTCAAGCCCACCGAGATCAAGATGATGCTCACCGCCTTCTCCAACATGGAGACGGTGCACATCGCCGCCTACTCGCACCTGCTCGACACGATCGGCATGCCGGAGAGCGAATATAGCGCCTTCCTCCAGTATAAGGAGATGAAGGACAAGCACGACTATCTCGGCCAGTTCGGCGTCGACAACGATCAGGATATCGCGCGCACGCTCGCCATGTTCGGCGGCTTCACGGAAGGACTGCAGCTGTTCGCCAGCTTCGCGATGCTGATGAACTTCCCGCGCTTCAACAAGATGAAGGGCATGGGCCAGATCGTCACCTGGTCGGTGCGCGACGAGAGCCTGCATTGCGAGGGCATCATCAAGCTGTTCCACGCCTTCGTGAAGGAGCGGGACTGCATGACCCCCGCCGTGCGCGACGACATCATGGACATGTGCCAGAAGACCGTCCGCATGGAGGACGCCTTCATCGATCTGGTGTTCGAGATGGGCCCGGTGAACGGCATGACGCCCAAGGACATCAAGAAGTATATCCGCTTCGTCGCCGACTGGCGGCTGGGCCAGCTCGGCCTCAAGCCGATCTACATGATCGAGGAGCACCCGCTGCCGTGGCTGGCGCCGCTGCTCAACGGCGTGGAGCATGCCAACTTCTTCGAGACCCGCGCGACGGAATATTCGAAGGCCGCGACGCGCGGCAACTGGAACGAGGTGTGGGACAGCTTCGATCGCCGCAAGGCCGCCAAGGTCGCCCCGGTGGCGAACGAGGATGCGGGCGAGGAAGGGGATATGTTCTCGCGGGCCGGGGTGGCGGCGGAGTAATTGGCCACACTGATAGTGAAGCGAAGCCCGGCCTGACCCGCCGGGCTTTTGCTTGTCGGTCCGATGGCCGTCGTTTTCGCGGGCAGACCTCCATCACGGAGCCGCCTTTTCCTCCCCAAGCCGGATATCGCGACGAGAGGCTGCGTCTCCGTTTTCCGCCGCTCATCACAATGCTACCAACAATCCGTCAGACATGCCCCATGGCCGGCCTTGGAGGTATCGCACGATGATGGCCATTCCGACCCTGTCGCCACCGCAGACGATATTGGTCCAAGCGCGACCGGATCGGAAGGATGTCGAGGGATGCTCGCCAATCCCAGGTTTCAGTTCTGGCGACATCGACGACGAGGCGAGATATCTCCTATTTGGGCAGCGTTACGGAACGAACGAGTTCGTGACCGAGTTCGGGAATATCGTTTGCGCCTTGAGCAGAAACAGGCCCATCATCGTCGTGATCGATTGGCCTGTCGCCGATTCTGGGGCTTTTTCGTCCTATATTTCGGATCCGCATGACGACGCGGACAAGATTCTTCTGGCCTTACCGATATGGGACAAGGGCTCGACGGACGGACGCTCCAGCCAAGCAACGTTCCAATTCATGCAGTTGCTACGGCGCCTTCGCCTTGCCGGTCGAGACATCCAGGTTGCTGGCTGCATTCCCGCCGTCGCAGGAGATCAGAATGACTGGGAGGCTGAGATCGCCAACCAATTGAGGTCAATCTCCCAGAGCGGGCGCTTGGTCGTTGGCTTGTTGGGGAGCCTTCATGCAACCAAGAAGCCCGTTCCGGATCCCCGAAATGTCCTGCCCCCCGATATGATCGATCCAGCCGCCGACAGATTGCCAAAAGATCAAGTGATTTCCATCCACTTCGAATCCAGAGGCGGAACCGGGTGGGGGCTCGGTGGCCCGAACAAGCTGCCGGTCTATGGGGGAGGCTCGACCTTATGGTCTCGATATGCCAGCACCGTGAATGGCTTCGACGGTCGGTTGTTCGTGGGAATGCCCACAACAGTATCGCCGCCCGCAAAGCAATAGCCGGATCCCCGATAGGCCGTTTCCAAAACGCGCCCAAGTCCAAACCCCGTGCGGAGGTTCCGAACGGTTCCCCCGTCCAGCGAGATCACACGCGATTGCCGCGCCGATCGTCACCCTGCCCTTCCGCTCCCCAAACCCGCTGGTTATGATCGCCCATGAGGGTTCAGGCGTGAGGATGGTGATGAAGCGGATTTCGGGTCTTGCGCTGGCTTCGGCGTCGCTGATCTCGCTCCCCCTCCATGCCGCCGCGCCCGATCCCGCGCCGACGCTCGCCAGCGACGCGCAGGGCAGCACGCTCAGCGGCGCGCACCATCTCAACGGCGCGGCGTTCAGCCTGATCGTCACCGACTGGTGGCTGTCCGGCACGATCGCCAACGGCCAGACGCAGGACGTGCGGCTGATCGTGGAGGTCCACCTCCCCCAATATCCGCTGCTCGATCGCGCGACCGATGCCGCAGGGCGCAAGCTCGACGTCGTGATCCTCAACCGTGGCCCCTCGGCGCGCTGGCCCCGGAAGGCGAGCGAGCGCGTCGCCGTCGTGCTGCCCCGCGATCTCGCCGAGAAGGCGCGCACGGCCGGACTCAGCGTCACGGTCAGCGGCAAGGATCGCAGCTTCCCGATCGACGTGCCGGCCGATGCGATGGCGCGCTTCCTCGACGCCTATGCGCAGGCCGCCAGCGGTGCGAGCGCGGCGCCCGCTCCGCAGCCGGCCGCACCGCCTCCGGCGTCCGCCCCGCCGTCACCGCCCTCCACGCCCGTCGTGCAGACATCGGCAGCGCCAGCGCCCGTTTCGACACCCCCGGCCGTCGCGCAAACCCCGGCGGCACAGACACCCGCGCCACAGCCGGCGCTCATCGCGCCTCCGGTCGCGGCTCCGACGCCGCAGCCGAAGCCGCCGGTCGCGCCGCCAGCCGCCGCGGCACCTCCGCCGCCGGATGAAAACGATCCGGCGATCACCCCCGTCCCCGACAAGCGCGTGCGCCTGCCCGATGGCTCCTTCGCGCCGGACCAGGCACCGGTCGCGTCGTCGCCCCCGCCATCACCGGCGCCCCTGCCCCCTGCCGCCGCGCCTTCGCCGCCGTCCGCTCCTTCGGCCGGAGACATGACGGTGCCCGAATCGGGGGGCGGCCATGGCGTCTGGGTGGATTCGCTCGGCCTCCAGTTCGTGGCGACGTCGTCCGGCGCGATGGTGCTGCTCACCCGCCCGGGATCGATCGCGGCGGGCAAGGGGATCGAGAGCGGCGACTTCATCGAGGCGGTGGACGGCGTGCCGATCAAGACGCTCGACGCCCCGCAGATGGCCGCGAAGATCGGCGCGCCGGGCGTGAAGGTGCTGCACATGATCGCCGCAGGGGACGTGAAGATACGCTGATCCCTCCCCGAAGGAAGGGAACGCTACGCAAAGCCACCGGGGGGAACAGCCGGCCCGCCGGGCGGGGCCGGTAACCGGACTCAAAAGGGCGCGCCGTGACGACGGCACGCCCTCCTGCGTGACCGACGGCGCTCCCGGGGGGAAAGATGAAAGCGCCGTCGGCTTGGTCAGTCTTCTCCGCTCCCCACCTTGCGCCAGCGTTTCGCGCATGAAATATTCGCTCGGCTGATCTGAAACATCGCACGTCCTGTGGCGTTTAAAGGCTGTGCGGCGGTGAGTGCGTCCTGCAGCGGGGGCGTTACGACGCTTCCCCTCGCTTATGCCTTAGTGTAGTATGGCAATAATACAGCTACGGAGACGTTCATGCCCGCCCCCCGTCCGCCCGTTCTGCGCAGCCCCGCCTTTCTCCTGCCCGCGATCGCCCTCTCCGTCGCGCTGGCCGGCTGCAGCTTCAAGACGCACGGAGACAATGGCCAGGAAGCCAGCATCACGATCGGCAACGGCACCGGCGACGACGGCAACGACGCGCAGGCGGGCAACGGCCAGCAGAGCGTGTCGATCGACGTGCCGGGCTTCTCGGCCAAGGTGAAGGTGCCCGATCTCGATATCGGCGGCGACACCAAGATCGAGGACATGCCGCTCTATCCGGGCACCAGGGTCAACGGCGTGAACATCACCGCGCAGGACGGCGATGCCGATCGGGAAAGCAAGGGCAACGTCACCATGGCCTTCACCGCGCCCGCCGATACCGGGAGAGTGATCGCGTGGTACAAGGATCAGGCGGGCAAGCACGGCTGGCAGGCGGTGCCCGCCACCGGCGAGAACCAGTTCGAGGCGACCAAGCAGGAGGATGGCCACGCGCCGACCCACTTCGCGCTGCAGATCGCATCGGCTACAGGAGGCAGCAGCGGCCGCTTCATCGTGACCGGAAGATAGGGCCGGAAGATAGGGGCGGCGCGCCCCTGACAGGGAGGGGTAATGGACCATCATCCGATGCTGGACGGGCTGCCGATCGAAATCGTGCTGCTCGCCGCCACCTTGATCCTCGCGATCGTCAACCTGTTCTGGGCGGCGAACGCGCGGACCAAGCAATACGGCACCAAGTGGAATGTTGGCGCGCGCGACGAGGCCCTGCCGCCGATCGAGCCGCTACCCGGCCGCCTGCTGCGAGCCCAGGCGAACCTGATGGAGACGCTGCCGCTGTTCGCCGCCGCCGTGCTCGCCGCGACCGCCGTGGGTCGGCTCGGCCAGCTCACCGCATGGGGCGCGCATCTCTATTTCTTCGGGCGGCTGATCTACCTGCCGCTCTACGCGATGGGCACGCCGGTGATCCGCACCGTGGTGTGGATGATCGCGATGGCCGGCCTGCTGATGGTGATCGCCGGCATCTTCTGCCGCTGAACCCGACATTCCCCGCCGGCTTGGTGCTTCACCCGCGCGCCCAATCCGGCTAGGACGCTCCTCATGGCAAGATCGAGCCGCCCCCCGCGGCCCTTCTTCGACGACAAGAACCGCGCCTTCTGGCTGCTGCAGTCGGCCGGATGGATGGGCTATTTCCTGCTTCGCTCGCTGGGCGGCGTGGCCAACAACATGGGCCTGCTGTTCATCGTGCCGACCGCGCTGGCGACGGCGACGGGATATTCGCTCACCCTGCTGATGGGCGCGGCCTTCCGCCGGCTGATGACCGCCAAGCCGTTCTGGACATGGTCGGTCTCGATCACACTGCTGCTGATCGCGTCGGCCGCCTTCTCGACGATCGAGGTGTGGGCGCACGCCACCTTCTACCGCCCCGGCACCGTGCCGGAGGGCGCGCAGTTCCTCGGCGCCATCCTGCTCGATTTCGCGGTGCTGGCGGCGTGGGCGGCGCTCTATTACGCGATCAACTTCTTCCTGAAGCTGGAGGCGCAGACCGACGCGCTGCAGAAGCTGGAGGTGCAGGCGGCGACCGCGCAGCTCGCCATGCTGCGCTACCAGCTCAACCCGCACTTCCTGTTCAACACGCTTAACTCGATCTCGACGCTGGTGCTTCTGAAGCAGACCGAGCGGGCCAATTTCATGCTCTCTCGTCTCTCGGGCTTTCTGCGCTATACTCTCATCAACGAGCCGACCGCGCAGGTGACGCTGGAGCAGGAGGTGGAGACGCTGAAGCTCTATCTCGAGATCGAGAAGATGCGGTTCGAGGATCGCCTGCGGCCGCATTTCGACATCGATCCGGCCGCCGCCGGCGTCCGCCTGCCCTCGCTGCTGCTGCAGCCGCTGGTCGAGAATGCGATCAAATATGCCGTTACGCCCCAGGAACAAGGCGCGGATATCGCCGTTACCGCTATGCGCCGCCGCCTCGCGTGCGGCATGGGCTTGCAGCAGCGCGTCCGCCTCGGACTCGAATGTGCCGCCGGCGCGTTCTGGGGCGAGGGCGGGGGAGGCGAAGATCAGGCGGAACAGCGCCGGATTGGCCAGCGCGAAGCGGACATAGGCGCGGCCCGTCGCGGCGAAGCCCGCATCGCCGCCGCCGGCCGCATCGGAGGCCGCGCGCTGCGCCGTGCCGAGCTGCGAGAGCCCCTCGCGGGCGAGCGCGGTCACCAGCGCCTCCTTGTCGGGGAAGTGGCGGTAGACCGAGGTGGCGCTGACCCCGGCGCCCCGTGCCACCTCGCGCAGCGACAGCGAATCGGCATCGCGTTCGGCCAGCAGCCTCAGCCCTTCGGCGATCAGCGCCGCGCGCAGATCTCCATGATGATAGGGCTTTTTCTCTATGTTGAC
>BACX01000027.1 GCA_000333335.1 Sphingomonas-like bacterium B12
GCGCGTCGTGCTGATCGATCGCGATCTGGAGAAACAGGCGCTGCTGGCCGATGCGCTGTCCGAACGGGCGGGGCGCAAGGTCGAGCTGAAGCGCCCGCAGCGCGGCGAGCAGCGGCGCCTGCTCGAACAGGCCACGCGCAATGCCGAGGAGGCACTCGATCGCCACCTCGCCGAATCGACTACCCAGGGCCGGATCATGCGCGAGCTGACCGACCTGTTCGAGCTGGGCGAGATCCCGCAGCGAATCGAGATCTACGACAACAGCCACATCATGGGCACCGACATGGTCGGCGCGATGGTCGTCGCGGGGCCGGAAGGCATGCGCAAGGGCGCCTATCGCAAGTTCAACATCCGCAATCCGCAGACCAAGGCGGGCGACGATTTCGGCATGATGCGCGAGGTGCTGGAGCGACGCTTCGCCCGGCTGGAACGCGAGGATCCCGATCGTAAGTCGGGCGAATGGCCCGATCTGCTGCTGATCGACGGCGGCAAGGGGCAGGTTTCCGCCGTGTGCGAGACGTTGCAGGAGATGGGTGTCGAGGACGTGCCGGTGGTCGGTATCTCCAAGGGGCCGGACCGCAACGCCGGGCGCGAGCATTTCCACCTGCCGGACGGCCGCGAATCGATGCTGCCGCTCAATTCGCCACTGCTCTTCTACCTCCAGCGCCTGCGCGACGAAGCGCACCGCTTCGCGATCGGCACGCACCGGGCGAAGCGCGCCAAGAGCTTCGTCGCCAATCCGCTCGACGACGTTCCCGGCATCGGCCCGACGCGCAAGAAGGCTCTCCTGATGCATTTCGGATCGGCCAAGGCGGTGAAGGGCGCCGCGCTGCCGGATCTGGAGCGGGCGCCGGGCATCTCCAAGGCGATGGCGCAGGCGATCCACGATCATTTCCACCCGCGCGGATGATTGCCTCCGGTTGGGAGGCGAAACGTCTGATCTTTACGGAAAAGTCGGGTCTTGCCGGTAGGTCGGGGTCATGGCGACCGGCATCCTCCTCAGCATCGATACCGAGCTGACCTGGCGCGCGCACGAAGGCGGCGCGAGCTGGCTGGAGAATTATGCCCGTTCGATCGAGCCGGGCGGCGCCGGCATCTCCTACCAGCTTTCCATGCTGGCGCAGCACGGGCTGAAGGCGTGCTTCTTCGTCGATCCGCTGCCGGCCCTGCTGTTCGGCATCGATCCGATTCGCCAGATGGTCGGCACGATCCTGGAGGCGGGGCAGGAGGTGCAGCTCCACCTCCATCCGATGTGGACGCAAGCCGATCGCCGCACGCCGCGCACCGAACCCGTGCGTTTCGAGCTGACCCAATTTTCCGAGGACGAGCAGTTCGACCTGATCCTCAAGGCGCGCGAGCTGCTGCGGCAGGCGGGCGCGCCCGATCCGGTGGCGTTCCGCGCCGGCAGCTTCGCCGCCAATGCCGATACGCTGCGCGCGATCCAGCGTGCCGGCTTCCGCATCGACAGCAGCCATAATGGCAGCCTGATGCCCTGGCCCTGCGAGACGGGCCTGTCCGACCGCGCGGTCGCGCCGCTCGGCGTCGGCAAGCTGGTCGAGCTGCCGGTCGGGTTGCTGGAGGAGGGGGGCGGGCGCACCCGTCACCTGCAGATCGGTGCCGTCTCGCTCACCGAGATGAAGACGGCGCTTGTCCACGCGGAGAGCGAGGGCGCGCCGGTCGTCACGCTGGTCGGGCACAGTTTCGAGCTGGCAACACGCGATGGCGAGCGGGCCAACGATATGGTGCGGTATCGCTTCGACGGCCTCTGTGCGTGGCTGGCCGAGCAGCGCGAGCGTTTCCCGACGTGCCACGCGCACGAGCTGCGCCACGTCGCGCTGGACGTGCCGGCGACGCCGTGCCCGGCCTCGCAGGTCACCCGCTTCGGTCGCATGGCGATGCAGGGGCTGGCGAACTTGCGGTACG
>BACX01000026.1 GCA_000333335.1 Sphingomonas-like bacterium B12
CGTGCGCAACCGGTCGGCCGCCGACAGCCAGCAGGGCCGCCTGTTCATCGGCTTCGCCGCCGCCGAGCTTCTGGGCCTGATCGCGTTCGTCGTCGCGATCCTCATCCTCTTCGTCGTCAAGGGCTGACGCCCTTTCGCGGGGCCGGCATCCGCTGGCCCCGGTTGACGGGCGGAGGAGACACATGCCTCAAATCGATCAGATCTCGACGATCTACGCCTCGCAGCTGCTGTGGCTGCTG
The DNA here is from genome assembly GCA_000333335.1 of Sphingomonas-like bacterium B12. GTDB lineage: Bacteria > Pseudomonadota > Alphaproteobacteria > Sphingomonadales > Sphingomonadaceae > Solisphingomonas. The sequence continues at coordinate 240 of BACX01000026.1, forward strand.
CTGGTGTTCGCCATCATCTTCGTGGTGATCGGCAACTGGATGATGCCGAAGATCGAGGGCACCATCCACGCCCGCAACGACAAGATCCAGGGCGATCTCGACGCCGCCGAGAAGGCGCGCGACGAGTCGGCCTCGACGCAGGCCGCCTACACCGCCGAGATGGACACCGCGCATCGCGGCGCCCACGACGCGGTGCAGGCCGCCAAGGATGCCGCCGCGCGCGACACCGAGGCGAAGCTGAAGGCGGCGGGCGAGGCGGTGGCCGAGCGCGTCGCCCATGCCGAGGTCGCGCTGGCCGATGCGCGCGGCCGCGCGCTGGCCGAGATCGAGAATGTCGCGGCCGACGCGGTGCGCGACATCGTCGAGCGCCTGTCCGGCGCGAAGGTGGGCGAGGGCGAGGCGCTCTCCGCCGTCCGCGCCTCGCTGGCCGCCTGAGGAACCTGACCATGAGTGAGCCTTCCCCGGGCATGATGGCCCACACCGCGCAGGTCGAGGCCGAGCACGAGATCAACTTCCACGGCATCACCGCGCCGGCCTTCGTCGCGCTGTCGATGGTCGTGGTGCTGCTGATCATCTGGTTCGCCGGCGGCTTCAAGGCGATGGGCAAGGGCCTCGACAGCAAGATCGCCACGATCCGCAAGCAGCTCGATCAGGCGGCCGCCCTGCGCGCCGAGGCCGAGGCACTGCGTGCCGAGGCCCAGGCCCAGGCCGCCGCCGCGCACAAGGATGCCGAGGCGATCCTGGCGGGCGCCAAGGCCGAGGCGGCGACTTTGGTGGCGCAGGCCAAGGTCGATGCCGACACGCTGGTCGAGCGTCGCGCCAAGATGGCCGAGGACAAGATCGCCGCCGCCGAGCGGTCTGCGATCGCCGAGGTCCGCGCCAAGGCTGCCGCTGCGGCGGCTGGTGCGGCGGCGAAGCTGATCGCCGAGAAGCATGACGCGAGCTCGGACAAGGCGCTGATCGATCGGACCATCGCCGGCCTGAACTGATCGTCTCGACCGTTTGAAAAGGGGCGTCGTCTCCAGATGGAGACGGCGCCCTTTTCGTATCAGCTCAGGAACGCCACCAGCGCATCGGGGTGGATCGGCAGCTGCGCGAAGCCGGCCACCAGAAACAAGGCCCCCAGCACCGCCGCGCCCCATGCGACGCACAGCACCCAGAAGCCTTCGACCAGCGCCGCGATCGCCGCCACCGCCAGCGCGATCGACAGGAAGCCGTCGGAAAGGTCGAACTGGTCGTCGCGGCGGCCCTGTACGTCGTAATCGTCCGACGCCGCCTTGGCCTGCGCCTTGAGATCCTGTGCCTCCGCCTTGTAGCGGGCGGCTTCCCGCACGGCAGCGGCGGCATCGGCGGGAGCGTTCAGTTTCCCGAACAGCACCGCCGCCGTCGCCTGATCGTGCGCCTTGATCTGGGTGGACTGGTATTCGCCCCACAGATCGATCTTGCTCGCCTGATCGGCCTGCATCGCCTGAACGATATTGTCGTCCTTGATCTTGCCCACCGCCATCACGACGCTGAGCAGCACCACCGTGATGGCGACCATCCGGTTCAGCCGTCTGTCCTTGCCCTCCGGGGCCTCCATGGCTTCGTTCATGTGCGCGATCTAGCGCGACCGACCACGCGACCGTCGTGAATTCGCGGTCATCTTGCGGAGGTTTCGGCACGCGATAGGATGGCGTCATGGAACGCCGCACCTTCCTCGCCGGATCGGCCTTGCTGGGCCTGATGAGTACATCCGCCACCGCCGCGGGCGCGCAGCCACTCTACGGGCTGATCGGCAAGATGAAGGCGGTCTCCGGCCAGCGCGACGCGCTGGTTGCGGCGATCCTCGAAGGCAGCGGGTCGATGCCCGGCTGCCTCAGCTACATTGTCGCGAAGGACGCCGATGATGCCGACGCGATCTGGATCACCGAGGTGTGGGACAGCGAGGCCAGCCATGATGCCTCGCTGCAGCTGCCGGCGGTCCAGGCGTCGATCGCCAAGGCCAGGGATCTGGTCGCCTCGATGGAGACGGGCGTGGTGACGACGCCGGTCGGCGGCGTCGGTTTGAAGGCCTGACAATCGCCGCGCAGGGGCTTACATCGCGACCGTGACCGACCCGACCAGCACCGATCGCTTCAACGAAGAGAAATCCGTCTATACCGTCCGCGGATCGGATCAGCCCGACCTCGAAACCGGCGTGGCGGCGATCCGTAATGTGCTGAAGACGCTGCCGATCCGCCCCGGCGTCTATCGTATGCAGGATGCCAAGGGCGACGTGCTCTACGTCGGCAAGGCGCGGGCGCTGCGCAACCGGGTGACCAACTACACGCAGGTCGCGCGCCTGCCCCAGCGGCTGCAGCGGATGGTGGCGCAGACGCGATCGATGACGATCGTCACCACCAATACCGAGGCCGAAGCGCTGTTGCTGGAAGCACAGCTGATCAAGCGCTTNCGCCCGCCCTACAACGTGCTGCTGCGCGACGAATAGAGCTTCCCCTT
>BACX01000025.1 GCA_000333335.1 Sphingomonas-like bacterium B12
GCCGGCGTCCAGGACGGGCAGGCGGCAAAGGCTCTGCTTGGCGGGCGTTTCCGGTATCTGCCCGGATCTGCGGGGCTGATCTTCAATGGCGACGCCGCGCTGCGCGATGCGGCGCTGGGCGCGGGGCGGCGCAAGGCGCTGCTCGGCGGCATGGCTTCGCTCGACGGATCGCCGGCCGAGCCGCTGGCGCGCAAGTTCGCCGCTGCGGCCGATCGCCTGCTCGCCGACACCAACCTCGCCGCCCACCTCTCGCTGATCGCGGGCGGGCCGGAGGGCACGGCGCTCACCGTGCGGACGATGGCGCTGGCCGGGCGGGACGGCGCCTCGCTCAAGATGCGCGACGAGGGTGCCGGCTTCGGCTGGTCCGCCACTACGGGCAAGTGGCGTGCCGATGGCCATATCGTTGCGGGCGGCGGCGGGCTTCCGGGGCTCGATCTCCGGCTGCGGCAGGCGGTGGCGGGCGGGCCGATGGACGGCGTGCTGACGCTCGATCCCTATGCCGCCGGATCGGCACGGCTGGCGTTGACGCCGGTGCGCTTCGCCGTCGCGGGACAGGGCACGCGTTTCGATACGGTGCTGACCTTCGACGGGCCGTTGCCGTCCGGGCAGGTGAGCGGCCTGACGCTGCCGGTTTCCGGGCGCCTCGATTCGCGCGGCGGCTTCGCGATCGGGCAGGGCTGCATCCCCGTCGCGTTCCGCTCGGCGAAGACCGGCGGGATGAGCCTCGACGCGACGCGGGCGCGGCTCTGCCGCATCGGCGGGGCGCCGATCGTGGCGAAGGCGGCGGGCGGCCCGCTGCGTTACGGCGCGGTGGCCGCCAACCTCAGGATCACCGGACATTCGGGCGCCTCGCCTTTGCTTGTCGCCGCAGATCGGACTGAGATTTCCGCCGCCGGGGTTTCGGCGCGCGCGCTGGCGGTTCGGATCGGCAAGGACGATTCGCTCACGCGGCTCGACGTCGCGACGCTTGACGGACGCTACAAGGGCGGCGTGCTGAGTGGGCCGTTCGACGGCGCCTCGGCCCAGATCGGCCATGTCCCCCTGCTGCTCGACAAGATGGCGGGCGAATGGGAGTTCGCCGACGGGGCGCTGGTGCTCAACGGAAAACTGACCGTCTCGGACGCGATCGCCACTCCGCGGTTCGAGCCGCTGATCGCTCGCGACGCGACGCTACGCTTCGGCGAGGGCCGGATCGACGCCGCCGCCAAGCTGCGCGAACCGAAGAGCGACGCCGCGATCAGCGACGTCGACGTTCACCACGATCTGTCGGCGGGCACGGGCTATGCGACGCTCGACGTGCCGAACCTTACGTTCGTTCCCAAGGGGTTGCAGCCCGAAGCTCTCACGCCGCTGACATTGGGTGTCATCGCCAACGTCAACGGCACGATTCGCGGGCAGGGGCGGATCGACTGGGATGCGAAGGGTGTCATCAGCACCGGTGATTTCCACACCGACGGCACCGATTTCGCCGCAGCGTTCGGCCCGGTCAGCAAGGTGTCGGGCACGCTCTATTTCTCCGATCTGCTGGCGATGGCGACCCCTCCGCACCAAGAGGTGCACATTCAGGAGGTGAACCCCGGCATCGCCGTTTCCAACGGCGTCGCGCACGTCCAGCTACTGCCCCAGCAGAAGGTGAAGGTGGAGGATGCGCACTGGCCCTTCGCGGGCGGCACGCTGGACCTGGAGCCGACGTTGCTCAGCTTCGAACAGTCCGCCCAGCGGCACCTGACGTTCCGCGTCGAGGCGCTGGATGCCGCGCAATTCGTCCAGCAGCTCGATTTCCCGAACATCTCGGCGAGCGGCACATTCGACGGCACGCTGCCGATGATCTTCGACCAGAGCGGCGGGCGGATCGAGGGGGGCATCCTCAAGGCGCGGCCCGGCGGCGGCGATATCGCCTATGTCGGCGAGCTGACCTCCGCGCAACTCGGCATGATGGGCAAGCTCGCCTTCGATGCGCTCAAGAAGATCCGCTACCAGAGCCTCGCCATCACGCTCGACGGGCGGCTCGACGGTGAGATCATCTCGGGCGTGAAGTTCGACGGCGTGCGGCAGGCGACCGGCGACAAATCCATGGTCGCAAGGATGATCGCCAACCTGCCGTTCCGTTTCAACATCCGAATCCGCGCGCCCTTCCGCGGCCTGATGGGATCGGCCCGCGCGTTCGTCGATCCGTCCGTGCTGCTCCAGAACGGCGTGCCGGTCGCGCCGCCGCCGGATGCGGTTCCGAATCAACCCGTGGCCATTCAGCCTGCCGAAAGCGAGCCTGTGCGATGAACGCTATCAGATTGACGATGAGCTGTTGGAGTGTCAGCCCTTCGGTTATGATGAGGACCGTCCTTCCCGGTTTGCTCGGCAGCGTTGCGCTGGGCGGTTGCGTGTCGGTGAAGGCGCCCGACAAGCCGATCGAGATCAACTTGAACATCAACGTCAAACAGGAGGTCGTGGTCAGCCTGAAACAGGATGCCCAGGATCTCATCACCAACAACCCGGAGCTGTTCCCGAAATGACCCGCAGATCGAAGATTGCCCTTGCCCTGGCCGGCCTCGCGCTGGCGATGGGCGGCGCGACCGTGGCGCTGGCGCAGATGGACGGCGAGGTGGAGACGGCCATGGCCTCCGGTTCGGTCGGCGAGCAGGCCGACGGCTATCTCGGCTTCGCCAAGGCGCCGGGCGGCACGCTCAAGGCCAAGGTCGACGCGATCAACATCAAGCGGCGCGAGGCCTATACCAAGGTCGCGCAGTCCAAGAACGTGCCCATCGAGGCGTTCGCGGCCTCGATCGGATGTCAGACGCTCGGCGGGCTGAAGGCCGGCCGTGTCTACAGCGTGTCCAAGGGCGTGTGGGCGACCAAGGGCGCCGCGCCGATCCAGCTGCCGAGCCAGTGCGGTGCGTGATCTGACATAATCCTCTCCCACGCCTAGGGAGGATTCTTTGGGGCGATAGCCGACCTTTCGGCCTATCCCTCGCTAAGTTGACTCGCGGATTACCCCCCCCTAAGGGGGGCGCGCCTAGGGGGTTCGCCCACGGCATGACCCACCGGCAGAGGAGGGTTCATGGCCGAGGAAGAGCCCCGGCAAGCTCCGGAAATCGGGGCTGGGGGAGTTGGATCGTCGCTCGATGAGCGGCTCAAGGCAGCCCGCAGCGCCGAGATCGCACGGACGAGCCGCGCGCCTGCTCCGCCCAAATCGGGCTACAAGCAGGGCAGTCGCGTGCTTACCGAGTTGATCGGGGCGCTTGCAGGCGGGGGTATAGTGGGCTGGTTGCTGGACCGGCTGCTGGGAACCTCGCCCTGGCTCCTGCTTGGGATGCTCGGTCTCGCGATCGTCGTCGCCTTCAGGAACATCATCCGGATTTCGAACGAGCGCCCGGAGTGATTCGGGCGCTTCGAGCATAAGAGGGTCTCAAAGTTGGCGGCTGAAAGCGCAGGCGCGATCGATCCGATGAGCCAGTTCTCGGTGAACCCCGTTGTGGGCGCCGACTGGACCCTGTTCGGGCACAATATCGCCTTCACCAACAGCGCCGCGTTCATGCTGGTGATCCTCGGCGTGCTGTGGGTGTTCATGCTGGGCGGCATGAAGCGCCAGCTGGTGCCCGGCCGCTGGCAGGCCGCGGTCGAGACGATGACCGATTTCGTCGCCAACATGATCGAGGCGAACATCGGGCCGAAGGGCAAGAAGTTCACCCCCTACGTCTTCTCGCTGTTCATGTTCATCCTCTGCGCGAACCTGATCGGCCTGTTCCCGCTCGCGGTGATCCCCGGCCTCCACGCCTTCACCGTGACGAGCCACATCACCGTCACCGGCGTGCTGGCGATCATGAGCTTCTCGATCGTGCTGATCGTCGGCTTCGCCAAGCACGGCTTCCACTTCTTCTCGCTCTTCATTCCGCACGGCACGCCGGCGATCCTGGTGCCGCTGATCTTCGTGATCGAGCTGGTCTCCTTCCTCGTCCGTCCGTTCTCGCTCGGTCTGCGACTGTTCGTCGCGATGACCGCCGGTCACATCCTGCTCGACGTGTTCGCGAGCTTCGTGATCCAGGGCCTGAATTCGGGCGGCGCGATCGGCCCCGTGGTGTCGCTGCTGAGCTTCGTGATGATCGTCGGCGTCTCGGCGCTGGAGATCCTGGTCGCCGCGATCCAGGCCTATGTGTTCGCGCTGCTGACTTCGCTCTATCTCAACGACGCGATCAATCTTCACTGAGTTCTCTTCGCAACTAACTCGTCAAC
>BACX01000024.1 GCA_000333335.1 Sphingomonas-like bacterium B12
CGCGCGCAGCCCGACAGCGAGAGATCGAGCGCCGCGCCGCGCTCGTTGAGCGTCGGCAGCACTGGCACCGGCGTCGATCCGACGTCGGCGATGATGCGGAACAGATTGCGCTGGTAGAGCGCACGCGCCTGCGCCGGAATGTCGGTGTGCGGGTAGTGGAGATGGAGGAAGCTGCCGATGCCGCTGCGCGCCGCCTCGGCCACCACCTCGCCATTGCCGTCGGCATCGAACTTATAGACCATCACCCGGTCGAAGCCGGTGAGAGCACGCACCTGCCGTGCGCCTTCGCGCAGGAACGCCCCCATCGTGCGCGCTTGATCGAGCCGTGCCATCATCGATCGGATCGTGCCGGCGCCGTCGCCGAGCTCGGGTTGGCACGGCTCCGCCTCGATGACGATGCCGCTGTCCGAGAGATGGAGCGCGACGTCGAACAGCGGCTCGACGCCCGCGATCCGCAGGCGGAACATCCGCTCCGTGGCATCGGCACCGCGCAGCAGCGAGACGCGGTTGCGAATGGCGTGGACCGCTTCCGCCCCGAAAATGTCGCTCAACGGACGGCCGAGCAGCGTCTCTGGCGCCTGCCCGATATATTCGGCGGTGTTGGCCGACGCGCGGGCGACCAGCCAGTCGGAGGACAAAGCGATCAAGAAACCGAACGGCTGGATCAGTCCGGGGATGTGGATCGGCTCGCGATCGCAGTTCGTCAGGTCGACCTGATCGCGGGCATCCGTCACTTAATCCGTCGCTCCCCTGACCCTGAGCCCCGCTTGCTCGAAAAGACCGAACGTCGCGCGGGCGCTTTCGGTTGCGAGCGCGATGTTTTGGGGAAGGACAAGCGCCTTGTCGAGTTTTTCGAGAAATTTCCGCCAGTTTCCGGGTGGTTGGACTGATCCAAGATAAGATTTTGGCAAATCGGCGGGTACCGAGCGGGCGAGCAGGGCGCCGCCGAGCCGCGACCCCTCGACCACATAGGCGGCGCCCCATTGCGCCGCGCGGCTGACCAGCGCGGGCGCGATGAGGGGGGGCGGCACCGGTGCGCCGAATGCCGAGAGATCGGCGACGATCGCCTCGCCCCGCTTGCGCGCCGGCCAGTCATCGAGCGCGTCCGCGAAGCCCGCAGCGTCGAGCGCTGCCTCGATCGCGGGTAGCGCCATGGCGTGCGCAGTCAGGAACGCGCGATACTCGTCGGCCTCACTCAGGCGGAAGCGACCGAACAGCGCGTCGAGCCGCTCGTGGTCGGTCGCGGTGGCCTGCCGCAGCGAGGCGCGGACGTCAGTTATGGCGCCCGAACACCCGGTCGAAAATCGTATCGACATGCTTGTAGTGATAACCGAGATCGAACTTGTCCTCGATCTCCGCAGGCGAGAGCGCGGCGATTACTTCCGCGTCGCCCTTGAGCAGTTCGAGCAGCGACAACTCGCCGTCCGACTCCCACACCTTCATCGCGTTGCGCTGGACGAGGCGATAGGCATCCTCGCGGCTCACGCCCGCCTGGGTCAACGCCAGCAGCACGCGCTGCGAGTGGACGAGGCCGCCCATCTTATCCAGATTCTTCTGCATCCGCGCCGGGTAGACCAGCAGCTTGTCGATCACGCCGGTGAGGCGGGCGAGCGCGAAGTCTAGGGTGATCGTCGCGTCCGGCCCGATGCCGCGCTCCACCGAGGAGTGCGAGATGTCGCGCTCGTGCCAGAGCGCGACATTCTCCATCGCCGGTGTCACCGCCGAGCGGACGAGGCGGGCGAGGCCGGTCAAATTCTCGGTCAGCACCGGATTGCGCTTGTGCGGCATCGCCGACGAGCCCTTCTGGCCCGGCGAGAAATATTCCTCCGCCTCCAGCACCTCGGTGCGCTGGAGGTGGCGGACCTCGATCGCCAGCCGCTCGATCGAGGAGGCGACCACGCCCAGCACCGCGAAGAACATCGCGTGGCGATCGCGCGGGATCACCTGCGTCGAGACCGGCTCGGGCGCGAGGCCGAGCTTCTCGGCGACATACACCTCCACCTGCGGATCGATATTGGCGAAGGTGCCGACCGCGCCGGAAATGGCGCAGGTGGCGATCTCCTCGCGCGCATCGACCAGACGCTTGCGGCAGCGGGCGAACTCGGCATGCGCCTCGGCCAGCTTCAGGCCGAAGGTGACCGGTTCGGCATGGATGCCGTGGCTGCGGCCGATCGTGGGGGTGAGCTTGTGCTCGATCGCGCGGCGCTCCAGCACCTCGAGCAATTTGTCGACGTCGGCGATCAGGATGTCGGCCGCGCGCTTCAGCTGCACGGCGAGGCAGGTGTCGAGCACGTCGGACGAGGTCATGCCCTGGTGCATGAAGCGCGCCTCGTCGCCGACCTGCTCGGCCACCCAGGTGAGGAAGGCGATCACGTCATGCTTGGTGACGGCCTCGATCGCGTCGATCGCGGCGACGTCGATCACGGGCTTGGTCGCCCACCAGTCCCACAGCGCCTTGGCGGCGGAGGCGGGCACGACGCCCAGCTCGCCGAGTTTCTCGGTGGCGTAGGCCTCGATCTCGAACCAGATGGCGAAGCGGCTTTCGGGGGTCCAGATCGCCACCATGTCGGGGCGCGAGTAGCGGGGGATCATATGGGGCCTCGGCGGATGCGCGGGAAAGTCGGCCGCGCGACTAGCAGAGGAGTCCCGAAGCGGCAACAAAGCGGCGCGCGGCCGGCACGATCCGGCGCCGGGTTCATGTGCGCGCAAGCCAGCGGCGCTATGGGCGCGCGCCAAGGAGTGTTTCATCATGCCGATATTGCTGGGCGCGCTGCTTGCGACCGTCGCCCCCGTCGCGACACCACCTGCCTCCGCGCCGAGGCCCGTGCAGGCCAGGACTGTCGTAAAACCGAACCGCGATCAGGTGATGGCGGCGGTCCGTGCCGAATGGCCGAAATACGATGCCGGCAACAAGGGCCGGCTGACTCCGCTGGAATTCAGCACCTGGGTGATGAAGTCGCACGGCGGCACCGTGGCGGCGCGCGCCCATGCCGGCGGGATCGCGCCGGTTTCGGCGATGAACGCCTCGGCCACGGCCTTCGCGCGGGCGGACACCAACCATGACGGCGGCATCACGCCGGACGAGATGGCACGTTTCCTGTCCACTCCTCCGGCACCGACCGCGCTGAGTCGGGCGAAGGGGGCGGCCGGATCAGCCACGGCGGCCGCCGGGAACTAGATCAGCCCCTGCGCGCGCAGGCTGACATGGCCTTTCGTGCCGATGATCACGTGATCGTGCACGGCGAGATCGTGCAGGCGACCGGCCTCGATGATGCGCTGGGTAATGGCGATGTCCTGCTTGCTGGGCTGCGGATCACCGCTCGGATGATTGTGGACGAGGATGATCGCCGCGGATCTCAGTTCGAGCGCGCGGGCGATGACTTCGCTGACGTGGATCGCCGACTGGTCCTTTGTCCCCTCGGACACGATCTCGTCGCGAATCAGGATATTCTTGGTGTTGAGGTGCAGCACTCGGACCCGTTCGATGCCGATATGCGCCATGTCGGCTTGAAGATAATCGAGCAACGCCTGCCAACCGGATAGAATCGGGCGCTTTTCCGAATCGCGCTTGAGCATCCGCACGGTGCACGATCCGACGATGCGGATCGCTGCGGCGGAACTTTCGCCCATGCCCTTCACCCGCATAAGCGCCTCGGGCGTGGCGGCCATCAGCGGCCCCAGCCCGCCGAATTCGCGCAGCAGGGCCTTGGCGAGCGGCTTCGTATCCCGGCGCGGGATGGTGAGCGCCAGCAGATATTCGACGATCTCGTAATCCTGCAGCGAGTCGGGCGCGTCGAGCAGACGGGCGCGGAGGCGGGCGCGGCGTCCGGCGGCGTCGGGCGGTGGCTCGCTCATCGGGGAGAGTGCTAGGGCAGGTGGAGCGCTTCGTGCAACTGGACCGTTCAGGGCTGGGCAAGCGGGGGGCGGCTTGCCTATGCAAGTGTTTGGGTCCGGGTCGGGAGAGTGCGTGGAGGAGGACGAGGTCGCAAGCCCTGCGCGCATCCGTCGCCGGATCGGCGTCGCGGCGGCGCTGGCGGGCGGCGTGGCGCTGGCCGGGTTGCTCGCCGTGTGGGTCGAGCGAAAGCCGATCGTCGCGCATTTCGTCGATCGTACGCTGGCGGATGCGCATGTGCCGGCCTCCTACAAGCTGGCCGCGATCGGCCCCTTCGAGCAGCGTCTGACGGATTTGCGCATCGGCGATCCGAAGGCGCCCGATCTCGTCGCGAAGACCGTGACGCTGCAACTCGGCTATGGCTGGTCCGGTCCCTATCTCCATGCGGTGAGCGCCGATGGCGTCCGCCTGAACGCGCGGCTGGTGAACGGGCAGGTATCGCTCGGCGCGATCGACCGGTTGCTGCCGAAGACGTCGGGTAACCAGCCGATCTCGCTGCCCGACATCGATGTGCGGGTCGCCGACACCCGCATCGCGCTCGACACGCCCGCCGGCGCGATCGGCGCGGCGGTGGAGGGGAATGGCAACCTTCAGGACGGCTTCCACGGCACGCTGACGGCCGAGGCACCGTTGCTCGCCGCCGGCGGTTGCGCGGTGCGGAGCCTGTCGGCGCTGGTCGATCTCAAGATCGCGGCGAAGCGACCGACGCTCGCCGGGCCGGTGACGCTCTCCGCGCTGGCCTGCCCGAAGGCCGGGCTG
>BACX01000023.1 GCA_000333335.1 Sphingomonas-like bacterium B12
TGACGCCTGCCGATCCCGACACCGGCGCCGCTGCTGTCCTCGAGGCCGACGACGATTTCCGCAAGCGGATCGTGCTCGCGCCGGAAAGTTTCTCGGTCGCCGGCCCCGAGCTGGCGTACGTCTTCTGGGCGAAAAGCGCCTCGGCNGACGTCGCTGACGCCAGTTTTACCAGCCCCACGCCCGGCCAAGCGGTGATCAGTGTGCTTTCCGCCGAAGGCGACGGCACCGCCCCCGCCGAGCTGCTCGATGCGGTGCGCGCCGTCGTCGGCGCCGATGGCATCCGCCCGCAGACGGACGAGGTCATCGTCCAGTCTGCCGAGATCGTCAATTTCACCATCGCCGCCCGCGTCTACACCTATGCCGGCCCGGATTATTCGATCGTTTTGTCCGCCGGGCAGGCGAACCTTGCCGCCTATCTCGCCACCTCGCGCCAACTCGGCCGTTCGATCACGCTGTCCGGCATCGAGGCGGCCCTCACCGTCGAGGGCGTGCAGCGGGTGGAGCTGGACGCGCCTCTCACTCATGTCACCTGCGATCTGACGCAGGCCGCCAACTGCACAGAAATCCAGATCGCGCATGGCGGCTATGCCAGCTGACACGCCAAGCCTCCTCCCGCCCAATGCTTCGCCGCTCGAACGCGTGCTCGAGCAGGTGATGGCCGGTGCCCTGTCGATCGATACGCCGATCGACACGCTCATCGATCCGCAGACCATTTCGGCCGAGGCGCTGCCATTCCTCGGCTGGGGATTGTCCGTCGATCGCTGGAACCCGGACTGGACGCTCCAGCAGAAGCGCGATGCCGTTGCCTCGGCGATCGCCCTGCAGCGCGTGAAAGGCACACCGGCATCAGTAAAGACTGTGCTCGCCAGCTATGATCCGCTGCTCATATATGTCGAATGGTGGGAGCAGACGCCGCGCGGCGCGCCCTTCACTTTTCAGGTCGAGCTCCCGCTCGACGGGACCGGTTCGCCTCGCAACAGTGCGGCCTTCGTCGATGCGATCATTGCCGACATCATGAAGGTCAAGCGGGGAACCGCCCACCTGTTGATGCTGCAGACGATCGGCGCCGCTGGACAGATCGGCGTGCTTGGCACCGCGCGCACGTGCCTATCGCTGCGGTTCGACGGCATCGCCCGGGCCGATGCTTCAAAGCCTTGGGACAGCTTTCTCCAGACGGAAGAGGGCGAACCCATTCAGGACGAGACCGGCGACGACTTTCTGCAAGAGGAAAACGCATGACCGTCCCCGCGATCGGCCTCACAATCACTACTGCTGGCCTGACGCGCTTCACACAGGCGCAGGAGGGCGAACCAGTTGATCTCACCGTTTCGAAGGTCGCGTATGGAGGCGAGCCTTTCGTGGTCGCGCCGACGCTGACGGCCATACCGGGTGAAATCAAGCGCATTGGGACCATCGCTGGCGAGGTGCTGGATGACAGTATCGTTCATCTGATCATTCGGGACGACACCGCCGATAC
>BACX01000022.1 GCA_000333335.1 Sphingomonas-like bacterium B12
GAAAGCCTGCTCGAGCCGATCGATGCGTCCCCGCGGGCCCGACGCTGGGGGCGATCACCGTGGGCGGCGACACGATCCTCGGCGAATGAGCGAGGATCTCGAACAGCTGACCAAGCTCGCCGAGGCGATGATCGCCGGCATGTCGGCCGAACAGCGCCGGCGCGCGACNCGCGCCATGGGCGCCGAGCTGCGGCGCGCGCAGGCCGCGCGGATCGCGGCTCAGGTCAATCCGGACGGCACGCCCTTCGAGCCGCGCAAGCCTCGCCTGCGCAGTCACCACAAGATCGCCGATCGCGCAAAGGCCCGACGCGGCGCGGTCGCCGGCAAGGCCATGTTCGCCAAGCTGCGCTCCAACCGCTTCCTCCGCGCCAAGACGGACGCCGATACCGTGGAGGTCGGCTTCACGGGGCGGGCCGCGCAGATCGCGCGCGTTCATCAGGAAGGGCTTCGCGACAAGGTCGATCCCAAGCATAGCAGCGTCGAAACCACCTATCCGATCAGGCGTCTTCTCGGCCTTGCGGGAGATGATCAGGGCAAAATACTCGATATGCTGGCGGCTCTGCTCGAAGGGTCATTTTGAAGAATTGTCGCGGGTTGGTGCCTTGCTGCGAACGAGCAACGTCCGAACAGACGGGCCCAGAAAAAACCAGAACAGTACGAAACTCGCAATCAATGCCGCGCCGACGAGGGCCGAGGCGCCCGATCCTAGGGGCGCCAGGCGCGCCTGGGTGCCGGCGACCATATCACTCGCGGATGGAATGAAGCCGCCGAACAGCGTCCCCAAGGCGTGGGACATCGCTATGACGTATGTCGTAAGCGGAACAATCAGGTCAAAAACGGGCAGGCCGAACCGCGTCCGTCGGGAAGATCTTTTGAGCGCCCTGAGCGCGACATCGATCTTTGAGGAGACCACGGTCATTTTATCGGAGAGTTCGCCTTCAACGCGTGCAGCCTCGCTTCTGGCATCCGCAATCTGTCGCTCGGCATGTTCCGCCGCGTGCTGATACGGGATCATCCTGTCGATCAGTTTCTCGCCTGCGCTGTGCCTCAACTCCTGCGCAGATCTTTGAGCTATCATTGCCGCCGCTGAATCAAGCTCCTCAAAGTTAAATAACTGCCCAATGCTTACATCGCCAAACCGCGCT
>BACX01000021.1 GCA_000333335.1 Sphingomonas-like bacterium B12
CTTTTTCTGATGGTGCGGCTCATGCCGCGCCCGATCANTGGCATCCGCCCCGCCGCGCGCCCAGATTGCCCGATTGCTGCCAAGATGGCAGAGCGCCGTGGGGCGCTGATCCCGCATCCATTCGAGGAGAGCCAGACCGACCGTGGATTGCCCGAACCATCCGAGCCGACGATGGCGATGAGTGGCCCCAACCTTCTAAGAATCCTGCCTCTGCGGCACTCGGGAAGCGGGTGCCGAACTGCCCGCCGAATGCTGTGCTGCCTCAATCCTGTCAAACTCTTTATTATTGTTGGAGATCATTGCAGTTTGATGACGCAGATATCATTTGACGGAGGAATAAGCGTTTCAGCCTGCAGGAGGCGGCTATGGGGATCAGAAGCATAATCGCGGGTAACCGGTGGCTTATCGCGACAAGTTTCCTCGTGCTTTGCCTCGTGCCGCTCGCGCGACTGACCCTGTCTCGCCACGACGACATCGGGGTGATTATCCTACTGTGTACGGTGGCCCTGATGGCCGACCGTTTCTGGCCGACGCTCGATTTCCGTCTTTCCGACGCCCCGATGGCCCCGCTGATCGCGTTCGTCGGGTGCGACGGCTCGGGTAAGTCTACGCTGAGCGCCGACCTTTTTTCAACGGTCAGCCGCGTGCGGCCGACCGCGATCAGCTATCTTGGCCTCGGATCTGGCGCGATCGGGGAGCGGATCAAGCGCCTGCCGCTGATCGGCCGCCACGTCGAGCGCAAGCTCGCGAAGAAAGCCAGCCAAGCCCGCACCAGTGGGGAGAAGATACCAGGCCTCGCCACGGCGCTTGTTATCTACTTGTTCTCGCTCGCTCGGCTCCGGCGGTTCAACCGAATGCTCAAGCTGCGCCGTGCCGGAGTTGTCGTGCTGACGGACCGATACCCACAGATGGAATGCCCCGGTTTCTATGACGGGCCGGGCCTATCGGCCGCCTCGCCGCGCGGCAGGCTGGTCGCCGCCATCGCCCGGCAGGAACGACGGCTATACGAATATATGACGGCCTTCCGGCCCGACGTTGTTGTGCGGCTGAACGTCGACGCCGCGACCGCGCTTGCGCGGAAGCCGGATCATCGCGCGGATCTGCTCCGCAAGAAAGTGGCCGTGACCCCATTGCTGCGTTTCGCTGGCGCGCCGATCATCGATCTCGACGCGACGCTGCCCTACAAGCTTGTCTATCGCGAAGCAGCCGAGATACTGAACGACTTGATTTCGCGAAAATTAGAAGAGCGCCTCTCGACCGTCGCGGCCTGAGTTTAGCCGGTTCGATTGCCGCCGGCCGATACCGTATGGCAGAACGCGTATCGCCGTGTGGGGGAGCAGGCGCAAAAGGGGTGCCATTACTTTGCTTGGGGTAGAACCCAATCAGCGGACCGGACGGATACGACATTCCTGATTCACGGTAGCTTGGATCATAACAGTCAGCATATGGCATTGCATTATCCTGGTTTTTCGAGGCGACGTGAGCGCCCATCGAGCCGCATCTGCCAAGGAAGCAGCCTGGGGCGCATCGCGTCGATGACCAACATGTGATCTCCGTCATCCTGCACGTTCTCAAGGTCTACTGCCGCTGATGTTTGCTTGGCCGACTACGGGCCGTCTATGACGATCTATAACTGTTTCGATCGCCGGTCGCCTCAGGCTCCTGGCTGACGTCATCGACCGTCGCTATGGCATCGTGCTGGCACCTGACAATGTCATGGAGATGAAGGCCGTTCACGCTTTTCTCGAACCGGCCCGATCGATGCGATGTCTACCGGCGAGCAAGGCTATGATGCGGACTGGTTCTGCCGACAGGCTCGCGAAGAGGGCGCGACACCTATCATACCGGGCCACCGTTATCGCAAGCCCATCATCCGCTATGACGATCATTGCTACCGGAGCCGCCATCGGACGGAGAATGCCTTTCGCTGGCTTAAGGATTTCCGACGCATGCATAGCCGCTTCAACAAGCTCGTCGCCAACTTTTTCCCCCCATCGCCACCGCCGTGGCCACAGCATCCTGGCTCTGATCGTGTCTCAGCCCTAGACATAGCTGGGTGGCGAGAGATAAGCTTTCCAACGGTCATTTGCACTGGGAGAAGACGTCTTGCTTCGTCTTGATGGGCCTCTCGCTCACCGTCACCGGGCACGGCTGATAGGAACCGGGGACGACCTGGTCATATTTTCGCATGGTTTTGGTACGGATCAGTCGGTGTGGTCTTCCGTTCTTTCACGACTGTCTGAGCATAGGGCGCTTCTATTTGATCTCCCTGGCGCGGGTCCCTTGTTACCGCCGGACTTCGACCCTCTGAGTTATAGATCTCTCTCCGCCTTCGCAGATGACCTCCTTGCATTGCTCGAAGAAATCGGCGTGAGGCGAGCCACCTACGTAGGGCATTCGGTTTCGGCGATGGTCGGTGTCTTGGCCGCGATCGAGGATCCGGAGCGCTTCGAAAGGATGGTTCTGCTGAATGCGTCGCCTCGGTATCTTGACGACGTCGGCTATCGCGGTGGCTTCAGTCGTTCAGAACTGAACGGGCTATTCGATGCGATGGCCTCAGGCTACCAGTCATGGGTCGCGGGATTCGCGCCAACGGCCATCGGCGGGGATTTTCCGCGCGCAATCGAGGATTTCTCGGCCGGCCTTCTCGCAATGCGCCCCGACGTCGCCATCCGTATCGCCCGCACCATCTTCGAATCCGATGTGCGGCATCTGCTTCCCCTGCTTGGGGTACCGACTGTGCTGATCCACGCCCGCAAAGACATCGCGGTTCCGGAGGACGTGGCGCACTACATGAAAGCACATATCCCGCTAAGCACCCTCTATTGGATCGAAGCCGAGGGGCACCTTCCCCATCTTTCCGCGCCGGACGAGATTGCGGCGGCGCTCAGGGTGCACCTTGGCCACTGATCCCTCCGCCGTTTCTCCTGCCGGCAATACCGACATCGAGAGAATCCTGCGCCTGCTGGCGAACAGTGTGTCGCCGGGTGCGGCGTTGGTCGTGTCCGAGGCAGGCCCGGATCTTCTCATCGAGGAGGCGTCGATCAATGTGTCTCCCGGGTTCAGATTGCGCGCACCCGACAGCATCGCGCTTGCGCCGAACTGTATAACGGACGTGTCGGGCACACGTCTCCCGACTGGTTGGATAGAGCTGTGTGGCTGGCGTCCACGCTATATCGCCGTGGCGCCGATCGCGAACCACCGGCTTCATCTGGTCGTCGCGTGTGCCGAGACGGCGCCGCTGATCGGCGATCTCACGGCGATCGCGACCGCAATCGGTTCGATGCTCGATAGCGGATTGAACACGAGCCGCGAGCGCAGCACGTCTACGCGGATTGCCGCCCTTGTCGACAATCTCCCCCTTCCGATCGTGTTCGTGGATTCACGGTCGGTTGAGGTGTTTCTCAACGACCGCGCACGCGCGATGTTGGAGCTGGGGCAGCGTGATGCGACCGAAAAAGAGATCGCGGCCGCATTCGCCCGGATCATCGCGGGTGCAAAATCCGAACATAGGGCCGTGCTCGCCAATGATCCTGATGCCGCGGTGAGATTTGAGATCGAGAGGGAATTCCGGCAGTTCGAAGTCGAGAGTAAGTGGATCGACGATGAGCGGCTGACCGGTCGCCTATGGATATTTCGAGACATCACCAGCGAACGGGAGATAGCCGCCTCAAGGATGATTTCGTTTCAACTGTCAGCCATGAGCTTCGGACCCCTCTGACTTCCATCGTCGGCTCGCTCATGCTGCTGAAGCAGGGCGCTGAGGGATCGCTCTCGGAGCAGGCGAGCATGCTGATCGACATCGCTCAACGCAATGGCGATCGTCTATCCCGGCTTATCAACGACCTGCTGGACATCGACAAGCTTCAGTCCGGTAAACTCGACCTGCACATCAGGCCGGTCGATATCCGCGATCTGCTGCGCGAGGCGGTCCAGCAGAACAAGCCGTACGCGGCCAGCCATGGCGTAGGGCTGACACTTGCTCTTCCCGACGAGCCGATATCGGCCAACGTCGATATGGACCGCATGCTGCAGGTTTTTGCCAACCTGATTTCGAACGCTTCGAAGTTCTCGCCCGCCGGATGCAATGTGAGTATCAGTGTCGCGGTGCGCCAGCGGGCGCTCAGGATCAGCGTCAGCGACGAAGGTCCTGGCATCTCTCCAGAATTCCGAGATAGGCTTTTCACCCGATTTTCCCAGGCGGGCGGGGAGGCCGCCAAAGGTGGAACTGGACTAGGGCTCGCGATCAGCAAAGGTATCGTGGAGCAACACGGCGGCTCGCTTTCGCTGAATCCCGATACCGGCATTGGCGCAACCTTCGATATTGACCTTCCGCTTGAATGAATTGACCGTCTTTGTATCGCCGTGGGAAAGAACGGCTCGTGCGCGCCGCTTTAATGCCGGGCAATTCAACAGACATCTCAGCGCGATCGCTCAGCCTCAGTTCCTGGGCATTCGGTACGCGATGCCGGTGAAACTATCGGTTTCGCAGGCGCCCTATGATCGCGCGTCAATCTCCAAGGTAAAGCGTCGCATCGGGTCCGACAAAGACACCCAGCGGCGAGTATATTGGGCAGCTGGAAAGAGCGCCTCAAATGGGAGACGCTGATTTAGCGAATGGTGATCGACGGCTTTTCGGGTATGGGCCTGGACACGACCACCGCTTCACGGGGCGAAAGTCGTCGCATCTGGGGTTCGAACCAGTGTCGTCGGATCATCCAGTGCAGACGAGCGATTGCGAAACCAATGATTAACGGCGCAACAGCCGTCGTGATTACGATCTGAAAACATGAGAAAGTCGGATCGCTGCGCTTCATATGCCCGTCCGACAAGAAGGCGCCTTATGTCGTGGGTTTCTGCTTCCTAAACAACGCAGTGATCCTGCAATCGAGTAGGGCCGTCATCGCATGCGATCACCGTAATTTCGTCGGAGGCAAACGCGCCTGTCACGATACGCGTCAGACGTAACAATGCGCCATGGTTTCTGCCGTTCTTGATGCGACGAGAGAGCGTACCTCTCCACCGCCATCGAGTGCGCGGATGGCAGAACTGATTAAGTCTATCAGTTTTGACATAAATGCACATAGCATGAAATATGAAGGAAATATTAGTAGTGATGCGTTTTTGATACACTAAAGAACTGTCTCAAAAAACGCCGGTTTCTCAGCTTGTTCGCCTTTTATTCGCTCGATTTGCCTGTCTGGAGGAGCGCTTTCACCGCTACATTGAATTTGTGTCATATTTTGGAAAGCAATAAGAAGAATCCCTCCGTTTAGCCCCTGTGACAGCCAAACGGCTGATGTCTTAAGGGGTGTAATATGCGTAGCTTCCGCCCAGCATTGCTGGCTAGTGCCCTTGCCTGCGTTGGCTTTCTGCCGGCCAACGCCGCCACCCAGCAACAGGATTCGACTGCCGCTCCTGCCACTCCAGAACCGGCGTCAACGCCTTCTGCTCCGGGCGTCGCGAACCCAGCCCCCGAGATCGTTGTGACGGGTTCGGTCTTCCGCCGCAAGGATCTCGAGACGCCATCTCCGGTCACGGTCGTTACCGCTCAACAGCTGAAAGAGCGCGGGATTACCACCGCCTCGGACGCGGTCATGTCGCTCTCCTCGGCCGGCGGCGGTGGAATTCCGAGTTCATTTAGTGCCAACGGAGCATTCGCCGCCGGTGCCGTCGGTGTATCGCTCCGCGGGTTGACCACTGACTCGACCCTCGTCCTGCAGGATGGGCTTCGCCTGGCGGATTATCCGCTGGCAGACGATGGCGCGCGCAGCTTCGTCGACCTTAACACGATACCAGCTGGCGCGATCGAGCGTGTCGAAGTTTTGAAAGACGGTGCTTCGGCAACATATGGCGCCGACGCGATCGCTGGTGTCGTCAATTATATCATGAAGAAGCAGGTCATCGGCCTGTCGGGCACGGTAGAAGGTGGCGTCTCCCAGCATAAGGATGCCGGTCACCAGCGGATCGAGCTGACCGGCGGCTACGGAGATCTCGAAAGCCAAGGCTTCAACGTCTACGTTAGCGGTGAGTACCAGCATGACGCGATGGTCTACAATCGGGATCGTGGTTTTCCGTACAATACCAGCAATCTAAGCGGAAAAGTCGCCGACGACGGTGTTTCCGCCGACGTGAACGGCAACGTGAACGGGGGTGGTTTTAACCCGCTAGCAGGCGCAACGACGAGCGCCGTCGTTGCTCCGGCGATCGAGACGACACCTGGTGACGTCCTGAGCGGCGCTCAGATTCAGGGCTCTCACGCGATGGTACTCAATCCCGCCGGTTGCGGAACAGGCACTGCGGCGGGCGCCTCGAACGGCGATTCTTATTGCACCGAAGACATCGCAAACCGCTATCGCGCTCTGCAGCCGGACCAGACCAGGCTGGGCGTGACCTCGCGCCTGACGGTCAACGTCGGCGACAATGCCCAAGCCTATCTGATGGGAACCTACTATCAGAATCGTGAAGTTTTGCCGTCGTACTCCGGGCCGGCAAATACGGCGACGATCAATCCGATTTCGCTACAAAACCTCGTTTTGCCGGCGATGCTCGCTAACGGCACGATCAATCCGCAGGATCCGTACGCGAACACGATCGACCCGACGACCGGGCAACGCGAATCCGCTCTGATCCAATATGCGTTCGGCGGCATCCCGTCCTACACCACCACGTTGACCCGCACCTATCATATCTCGGGTGGGATCAATGGCACGTTCGGGAATGACTGGCATTACGACGTCGGCGGCACGTACATGCACAGCCAGGTCAATTCGCATATCTTTGGCGCGCTCAACTACGGGGCTCTGGAAAGCGCCGTTGAGACGGGATCGTACAATTTTGTCGATCCTTCGGCCAACAGCCAGGCACAGCTTGATGCCCTTGCGCCCACGATCGATGCCGTCGCCAAGTCGTCGCTCTGGCAAATTCAGGGCACCATTTCGAAGAAGATCGTCGATCTACCTGGTGGCCCGCTGCAGTTCGCCGTGACGGGCCAGGTTCATTACGAGAGCCTCGACGACCCGAACGAGGATCCGACCAACTCTGACGGAACTCCGTCCGCCGCCGGCATCAATGCGTTCAGCGCAATCGGGCATCGCTACAACGAAGCCGGCGCCTTCGAACTCGACGCACCGATCCTGAAGCAACTCGAGGTCAACGCCTCGGGCCGCTATGACCATTATTCGGAAGGCTTCAGCCACTTCTCGCCGAAGGTTGGGGTGAAAATCACGCCCATCCACCAAGTGATCCTGCGCGGCACCTTTTCCAAGGGCTTCCGCGCCCCGAGTATCCCGGAAACCTCCGGCTCCGTCCTTGGTTTCACGACCGCTACGCCGCCAGAGTCTGTCGTGCAGGCGCATGGCAATAATGGCTACGTGCAGCCTTACTCTCTCGGCATCAATACAGCCGGCAATCCCAACCTGAAGCCGGAGCTTTCGACGAGCTTCACCGGCGGCGCCGTGTTCGAGCCGACCCGCTGGCTGACGCTGAGCGCCGATTATTATCACATCAAGAAAGACCATGTTATCGTCGGCGGCCCCGACTACGGTCAGGCCATCGACGATTATTATGCCGGTGCCGCACTGCCTGCAGGCTATTCGGTGATCCTCAATCCCGTCGACCCGGCCCATCCGAACGCCCAACAGACGGTCGCGATCGTCAATGCTCCTTATGAAAATGCGAACTCGCTCGTAACCTCGGGCGTCGACATGTCGGCGACAGTCAACTACAGGTTCGCGGATAATCTGCGTTTCACCAGCGCGTTCGAAGGCACGTGGATCCAGAAGTATAATATCACGACCTCGAACGGTACGCAGCACTTTGCCGGGACGGTCGGCCCATATGCGATCACGTCGGCATCGGGCACGCCGCGCTGGAGGCTGAACTGGCAGAACACGGTCAATTACGGCAAGTGGACGTTAAGTGCGACAGCATACTGGACGAGCGGCTATCGTGGCACTGCCGATGATTACAATCCGGTTCTTCCCGGAACCGCCGACGCTTGTACCGATGCCGTTGCGCAGACCGCTACCGCCTCCGGTGGATCGGTGTCCGAGCGTTGTCACGTCAAGGGTTTCCTCGATGTCGACATGGTACTGAACTATGCTGTCACGAAGAAGTTTTCGCTCTATGCCGACGTCTATAACGTCGCCAACGCCAAGGCACCATTCGATCCCAATACCTATGGCGGGGTGAACTACAATCCGGCTTGGTCGCAGGCCGGCGTGATCGGCCGTTCATTCCGGATTGGGGCGAATTTCGGCTTTTGACGCGAGTCATATACATATTGGGGGCGGGTATGATTATCCGCCCTCTTTGTATATCGACGCGTCACAGGCGGGCAAGACCGCCCATATCGTTGCCGAAGAACCAGGAAAAAGCGCCCGGTCAGAAATTTGAAGGTAGTGCTTTTTCTCCTTCGCCGGCAAACGTCCAGCCACCTAATCAACGAAAGGCCGGCGCATTCCATGCAGGGCGCCCGACGGCACGTAACGCCCGTGACGGGGGCGACAACGCTTTTGGGGAACGCTTATGGCGCTCGGTAAAATATGAAGAGGGCTACCTCAGCGCCTATACGCTATGTCCGAAGCTCGCGTCGGCATTGGGACGCTACCTCGGGTTCAATCATGCTGTCAGGCTGCCTTCCGCGCTTGGCAGCCACACGCCTGACCAGATATACTCCAATCAGCCGCTTTTCGCAGCAGCGTGACCCGCAACGGTAATCCACTTCCGCTGCCCACAAGCCTGTTCAGCCAAACCGACCCACCTGTTCCCTATGGCAGAAGTGGCGACCATTTTTCCTTATCGCCCAGTAGTTCAAGAAGCAGCGAGAGGCGGCCAAGCGTTGCGACGCTGGTTACTCCGAGCTTCTGCATGATGTTGGCGCGATGCATTTCAACCGTTCGCATCGAAATTTTCAGCTCGCTGGCGATGGTGCGACTGGTTTTGCCGAGAGCGACCATGCCCATCACCTGCCGCTCCCTGGAGGTAAGAGCGTTGTGAAGTTTTCTGGCTTCCTCGACTCTCTGCTGGTGCGCGATGCGGTCAGGCAAGGACGATGCAGCGCGACGAAGCGAGGCGATCATTTGGTTGTCCTCATATGGCAAAACGATAAAGTCGGAGGCTCCTAATTGGAGGGCGCGAACGGCGTCGGGGATGGTCGGATCGTCATTCATCACCACGAAGACCATCTCGGGACGTCGTGTGCGTAGACGGGTCAGCAGGTCCGTGGCTTCTTCTCTCGGCCAGTCGCCGACGATCAATATGCTGCCGGGCTTCAGGTAGGAGCAGGCGGCAAGAGCGTCGTCGCCATCGCGGAAAGCTTCGGTAACGAATCCGCGCTGTCGAAGCAGCCTAGCCAGCCGAGTACGGCGCTCGCTGCAGAGATCGACAATATACGCCGTCCGTCTCGAAGGCATGCTTGCTCCTCCTTTACCTTCTCGGGGCAGAGAACAGCGCCCGAGTGGCCAGACGTTCAAAATCCATCGCGCGAATACACACACAACAGCCCATCAAGCGTGTTTTGCGATGCGACATTCCGTTATTCCAGACATGACGCGACTGCTTGGTATCCTCACCGTCAGCCCTAGACTGGCCAGCCATTTGTGCGAAAATTCCAATCGTGGCTATACGTAGATCCCGCAGGATACCTCAGCGCTGCCAGAACACGCCATGTGCCTTCAGTCGGCCTTTCAGCGCGAGCAGCCTTTCCCGGAGGCACCCAGCCACAAGATTGCAAGTCGCGAAGCCATTTTAATTGTCGCGCATCCGTTTTGCCACAATCGGCCGGTCGTTTTCCTGTGTCGTAATGGCGATGCACGCTGAGTTCCGCCCAGTCCGGTATTGTCGCCGCATTCGGGTGAAGCTGACGGTCCGCCTCTCCGGTACGACCCGG
This sequence comes from Sphingomonas-like bacterium B12, assembly GCA_000333335.1. Classification (GTDB taxonomy): domain Bacteria; phylum Pseudomonadota; class Alphaproteobacteria; order Sphingomonadales; family Sphingomonadaceae; genus Solisphingomonas. The sequence goes on from BACX01000021.1 coordinate 9,893, forward strand.
CAGCACCCGACCGAACCCGGTCTTGCAAGAAAGCACATCTGAACGTCTCTTCGAACAGAAGCCGCCGTTGACCACGTCGTCTTGGGTATCGGAATGCCAGGTGAAAAAGCCCGTGCAACCGCGGTCAGCCGATTCTCGAAGCTGGCGCCATGCCAACAGATGCCTAAGATTGCGGCGACCAGACCCGACACGCGAACCCAGCCCGGCGCCGATAATGCGGCCGTCCGGCGCCGCGCCGATCGCGTTGCTCAGATGATGGGCGCGGATGTTCATCGCCGCGGCGAGGCTAGGCCCATCCACCGCCGACTGTATGATTCGAATTTGCAGCGGCGGCTCGAGCGCAAAGCTGCCGACGTTCCAAAGACCACCAGCAGCGTAGTGGCGCCGTGAACGGCATCAGGAGCGCGAGGGCTATCAAGCGGCGATCAACCAACCACCCCTGGCCGGCTCGTTTGCCGGTCTCGTACGATTTCATGGCAGGCCGCCTCGGCTTCCCGCCGCGTCGTCTTCAGATAAGCGGTGAACTCCTCGATGAAAGTGCGCAGTTTGTGCGGCATATGCCGATTGGCCGGATAGATCAGGCTGACGTCGCGCGCCGGGCCACGCCACTCGGGCAGGAGATGGACGAGGCGGCCCCGCTCCACCTCCATCTGGAGGATGTTTTCATCCTGCAGCACGATCCCCTGCCCGGACAGCGCCGCCTCGATCGCCGCCCTGCCGTCGTTGACCCACAGGCGCCCGCCGACATCGACGACCTCAGTCAGGCCGTCGCGCTCGAACTCCCACTTGGTCAGCGGTGCCTTCAACACATAGGTGTAGACCAGGCAATCATGCCGCAAGAGGTCCTGCGGGGCTGCGGGTACGCCACGTGCCGCGAGATACGAGGGCGAGGCACAGGCCGCTAACCGAAACGTCTCGAGGTGCCTGACCATGAGGCTGGAATCCTCGAGCTCGCCAATGCGGATCGCGGCATCGAAGCCGCCGTTGATCAGGTCGACGTTCCTGTCGTTGAGTTCGAGCTTGATGCTCACCGCCGGATAGCGGCTCAGATAGTCCTGGAGGAATGGGACGAGGCGCAGGGTGCCGAATGTACAGGCTGCGCTCAGGGCGAGCTCGCCGCGCGGTTCGGCGCCGTATTCGGCGACGAGCGCGTCTGCTGCCGTGGCCTCGTCGAGGACGATACAGCATCGCTCGTAATAGCGGCGGCCGACTTCAGTGAGCGACTGGCTCCGTGTGGTACGGACCAGAAGCTGGGCCCCCAATCTGCGTTCCAGCGCGGCGACTTGCTTGCCGACCCGCTGGGCAGAGACGCGCATGACCTTTGCCGCTCCAGCGAACGATCCCTCGCGCACGGCAGTCACGAACGCGTTCATGTCGGAGAGCCGATCCATCCTGTCTCCATCAGATCAGAAAAGGTGAGTGAGGATTATAGGCTGGTCGGTTTGGTATCTAGCGCGAATGCGGAGGCTAAAATGGCAGCCGCGAACGTCCCACTTTTGCCGTCTGCGACGCGCAATGGAGGTGAATGATGGCCCGACCCCTGCATGTAGGGATCATCGGCGTGAACATGACGGGCGGCTGGGCGGCCGAGGCGCATGTCCCGGCGGTTCAGGCGCTGGAAGGACTCACGCTCGCGGCGATCGCGGCGAGGAGTCAGTCGGCTGCCGACGACGCGGCTCACATCTTTGGCGTCGACAGAGGCTATGGCGATGGCTTTGCGCTCATTGCAGATCCTGCGATCGACATCGTCACCGTCGCCACACGCGTCCCCGAACACCGCGATCTGCTGCTCGCGGCGATTGCTGCCGGCAAGCATGTCTACAGCGAATGGCCGCTGGGACAGGACCATGAGCAGGCGGCTGAAATTGCGCATGCGGCGCGGGCTGTGGGCGTGAAGACGGCGATCGGATTGCAACTTCGCGGCAGCCCAGCCGTGCGACGCGCACGCGATCTCATCGCATCTGGCGCGCTAGGCCGGCTGTTGAGTGCGAGCGCGTTTTCCAGCACGGCGGGTTTCGGCCCGGACGTGCCACCGCAATTTGCCTACACCGAATATCCCGCGTCGTTCGCGAACCTCGTGACGATCCAGGCCGCCCACACGCTCGACCTGGTATTGGCCGTTGCCGGCGCGCCTACCTTGTTCTCTGCACAGCTTTCACGCCAATTTCCTGCCATCAAGGTCGGCGAACCGCGCCGCCAGCAGGATCGGCTGACCTATGACCATGTGCTCGTGCACGGAAGGTTGGCTGATGATGTACCCTTCGCTCTGGAAGTAGCCGGCGGCCGGACGGGCGAGACGCCGTTCTGGCTCGACCTGGTCGGCGAGGCCGGGAGCTTGCGGCTGGACGGCGGTGCACCGCGTGGTGTCCAGTCGGGACCGATCGGCCTCCTGCTGAACGGGAAACGGCAGCTTATCGAGGGAAATGGGGATCCGACGAACAGCGCCGTCAACGTCGCTGGCGTCTATGCCGCGCTCCGCGACGACATCGTGCACGCCGGCTCGTCCGCGACCGGATTCGATCACGCGGTGCGGCTTACCAATCTGGTTGAGGACATTCTGGTCTCGACTGAGACCGCACAGGTGCGTGATCCTGGGACATGGCCGGTTCATTGAAGAGGATCATAGGCAGAACATCCTTCTGCCGAAATGACGGCTAGCTATTCTGCCATGAGCCACGCCTTGAAACGGCTCGATCGTTGGGAACGCTGACATGCTGTATGAGATCACCACTTTAGCCGGCCCACTGCTGAACTTGCCCGAGATCGCAAGCAATGCGCTCGCATGGATCGGCGACGCCTCCGCAGGCACGGTGCTGGGACACTGGCACACGGAGATCGGCGAACTGGGGAAGGTTCTCATCCTGCGTGGCTTCGATAACGAGCAGGAATTGGCGCGAGAGCGACAGCGCGACACCGAAAGCCGGAATCCGTTCAACGGAGGCGATCTCGTCCTGTCGATCGTCCAGGAAAGCTATCGCGGCTTTCCGTTCCTGCCAGCGGTCAAGCCTCGTGCCTATGGCGGCATCTATGAATTCCGCACCTACGTCCTCAAGCCAGGCGGGTTATCCTCGACGCTTGATGGCTGGCGCGCCGCGATCGAGCCGGCGAAGGAATATACCGATCATCTCGTCATCAACATGATCGCGCTCGATGGGCCGCCGCGGATCACCCACATCTGGGGCTTTGCCACGATCCAGCAGCGCGTCGACCTGCGGGCAAAATACTATGCCGCCAAGCTCTGGCCTCCGAAAGGCGGCCCGGAGCAGATCGCCCATGCGACGTCGACCATTGCCCTTGCAAACGAGGGGTCTCCGCTGTGCTGACCATGCCATCAGTCGTGAGGTGCCTCGCATGTCGCATCGGTGTCATGCCAGTGAGCAAGACCTATTCATGCCGCTTCCATCAAGGCTAGGTGAGCGCGTTCGGTGGCCTCATCGGCGGGAAACAGGCACTCGATCCGAAGCTCCTGCGCGGCGATCGTCGTCGGCGCGCCGACTGTGGTCACCATCGAGAAGTAGCGCAGGATTTCCCCGCCCTTGATAAAGCCGATCGGAATCATCGGCAGATGGGCGCCGTCGGGATTGCTCGCCGCGACGGGCGCCCCCGGATAAGCAAGCAGCGTCTCGATCAGCTGCAGACCGGCCCGATCCAACACCCGTCCGACCGCCTCCTGGCGGACCCGCTCGAGCAGCGATCTGGCGACCTGATCCCAGTCATGGATGAAGGGGCGCAAGCCCGTCGGATCGAAGGTGAGCCGCAGAAGATTGCGCGGTTTTGGCCAGTGGAAAAGATTGACGAAACGACCGAAGAAGCGAGGGGCCGCATCGTTGACCGCCAGCACATTCCAATGCCGGTCCAGCAGCACTGCAGGATAAGGCTCCTGCTGTTTAAGCATGCGCTCGACCGCGGCGGTGATCGAGCGCATCTGCGGTGCGTCCCAACTCTGCTCGGAATAGAGCGGTGCATAGCCCGCGGCGAGCAGCAGCGCGTTGCGTTCGCGCAGCGGCACATCGAGCGCCTCGGCAACAGCGAGGAGCTTGTCGCGGCCCGGCACACTGCGTCCACTTTCTATGAAGCTGAGATGACGCTGCGACATGTCGGCAGCGAGCGCAGTGTCGAGCTGGCTTTTCCCGCGCTGCGCCCGCCAATCGCGGAGCAACTCGCCGAGCTGACAATCTGGATCTACTTTCACAGGTCTCTCTCCAGCAACACTTATGCATACCACCGCCTCCGAACTAGAGGCGATTACCCCGGACGTAATTGAGCCCATGATCCAGCCGCCTCACTTTCGTTGCGTTGGTTCGCTTCAAAGGAGAAGGCGTTATGAACTACATCGATACCCTGCTTGCCAGGAACGAGGACTTCGCCCGAGCGCAGGCGGCTGCTGGCACGCTGATGCCTTCGCTGCCCGAGCAGCTTCCTCACGTAAAGGCTGTGATCATCGGCTGTGCGGACATGCGCGTCGATCCCGCTCAGCTGCTCGGGCTTGAGCCGGGGGAGGCCGTCGTCATGCGCAACATCGGGGGCCGCGTCACACCCGGCTTGTTGCAGCAATTGGGCCTGCTCGGCCGCATTGGCGAGGTGGCAGAAGCTATCCCGGGCGGCGGCAGCGAGTTCCACATCATTGTCCTGCACCACACGGACTGCGGGATCACCCGTCTTGCCGGCAACCCCGAGATGCTGGCCGGCTATTTCGAGGTCTCGGAAGCAGAGCTGGCTGAGAAGGCCGTGACCGATCCGGAAGCCGCCGTCGCGGCGGATGTGGCCGTTCTGCGCGCCGTTACGGGCCTGCCGCCCCAGTGGCTTATTTCTGGGCAGGTGTACGATGTCGCCACCGGATCTCTTCGCGTGGTCGTCCCTGCCGCTCCGCTCAGGACCAGTTAGCGGTAAGGGAAAGCAAGAGCGCCTTATCCGTTCGGCGCTCACCGCGCCTTACAGACCAGGCTATTCCGTCCGGTTGCTCGGACTAATTTGCATATTTACCTTCGCTCGCTGTCCCAGATCGACAAGCCATTCGACGAAGGTTTTTAGTATCGGCAGGCGTTCCGCGTGGTCCGGGGTAATGGCGACGTAGCCCGTGCGGAGAACCTGAATCTTGGGTAGCGGGGCCACGAGCTTGCCGGCTGCGATGTCGATTTCGAGCATTGGCAATGGGCCGATCCCGATGCCCAAGCCATCTTCGACCGCCTGCCGCGTCACGAAGAAATGGTCGAATGTCTGGCGAGGATGGCCGGCCAGGTGCGGCAGTCCCGCCGCGTCGAGCCAGTTGATCCAGTCGCCGGGTCGCGTTTCGCTTGCGAGCAGCACATGGCCTTCGATGTCGGCCGGGGTCCGGATCGGACGGCGTTCGAGCAGCGCCGGGCTCGCAATCAGCGTGTCGATGTCTTCGAGCACCGGAACGGCGCGGTGACCCGGCCACGCCTCTTTGCCTGCAGTTCCGCGCCGGATCGCGACATCGAAGCCACCGCGAAGATCTTCGAGCAGCGTCGAGACCGTGCCGACGACAACCTCGACATGGGGATGGTCGGCATGAAAGCGATCGAGTCTGGGAATGAGCCAACGCATCGCGAAGCTGGTCGGCGCACTGACCCGCAGAATGCGCCGTGTCGTTGGTCGGCCGCAGGCCTCGGCGGCGCGGGTCACGCGGTCGAAGGCGTGGCCGATCTCGTCGGCGAACATCGCCGCGATCGGCGTCGCGACCATGCGGCGGCCGTCTCGGCGGAACAGTGGCTGCCCGAGCCAGGCTTCGAGCGTCGCAACGTGACGGCTGACCGCCCCGTGGGTCAGGCCGAGTTCGGCCGCGGCCGACGCATAGCTGCCGGTTCGGGCGGCGACCTCGAAGACGCGAAGGGCATTGAGGGGCGGCAATCGGCGCATGATTCGTGAGTAAAGCTGACGGGTATCGTGAGCAACCACCCGCTATTTATCGAAAGCGCGCGGGTTTAGCATTACAGCCGGAGGCGATCGTGAACACTGCGCGTATTTCGATGACCGTTGAGGCCGAGCTGCCCCAGCCTGCTCGGGCCAAGTCCCGTAACCTGCTGGCGGCGTGCATCGTCCATGCGCTGCATGACGGCTATACCGACGGACTCTATGCCTTCCTGCCGATCTGGCAGAGCCAGTTCGGCCTCTCCTATGCGGGCCTCGCCGTGGTGCGCGCCCTGTATTACGGCACGATGGGCGGACTCCAGCTTCCCGCCGACCGCCTACTGCGTTGGGTCACCCCGCGCACTGCCTTGGTCTTGGCGACGCTGATTGCCGTCGCCGGCTTCGTGCTCATGGCGCTGCCGCTTGGTTTTGCGGGCCTCTGCATCGGCCTGTTCGTCGCCGGAATCGGGTCGAGCATCCAGCATCCGCGCGGCTCGATGCTGGTCACCCAGACCTATGGTGCGGCGTCGCGTCGTCCGCTCGGCATTTACAATTTCTCCGGCGATCTTGGAAAAGCCACCCTCCCAGCGCTTGCCGCGCTGCTGCTGCCGCTTCTCGCATGGCGCCCAGTCCTCGGCCTCATGGCGCTGCTGGGCGTAGCCGTGACCGGCGTCCTGTTCGGACTGGCGCCGTCGATCGCTGCTCACGAGGATGCCGACAACCCGACTGCGCCTGCCCGTTCCGCGCGGCGGGGGTTCGGTCTGCTCACCCTGATCGGTGGCCTCGATACCGCGACCCGTATGGGCTACCTGCTGTTCCTGCCCTTCGTCATCCATGGTCGAGGCGGCAGTTCCGCGACAGTCGGCATCGCGCTTGCCCTGCTTTTCATCGGCGGCGCCTTTGGAAAGGCAAGCTGCACCTGGCTGAGCGAGCGCCTCGGCGTCGTCGGAAGTGTCATGGCGACCGAGGCCGCGACCGCGTTGCTCATCATCGCGACGCTCTTCACCCCGCTGGCACCGACACTCATCGTGCTGCCAATGCTCGGCATCGTGCTCAACGGGACGTCGTCGGTGCTATACGGCACCGTTCCCGAACTCGCGCCCGATGGCGACACCAGCCGGGCCTTCGCGATCTTCTATACCAGCGTCATCGGTTCGGGTGGTGTCGCTCCTATTCTTTATGGTGCTGTCGCCGACTATAGCAGCCAAGCGATCGGGATCGTGGCGGCCGGACTGACCGCGGCGGCGATCATCCCGCTGATCGCGGCGCTCCGGCTAGCGTGCCGATCTGTCGATTGAGGAGGCCGAGGTATGCAGGAAGATGCAACTATTCGATCGGGGCAATGCCATTGTGGCGCCGTGCGTTTCGAGGCCTCGCTCAGCGACGGCTTCGTGACCATCCGCCGGTGCACCTGCTCGTTTTGCCGGATGCGCGGCGCGATCGCCGTCTCGGCCGAAACGGGCGGTGTTCGTATCCTCGAAGGCGAAGATGCCCTGACCACCTATCGCTTCAACACGGGCGCGGCACAGCACTTTTTCTGCTCACGGTGTGGCATCTACACCCACCACCAAAGACGCTCCAATCCAACCCAATATGGGGTGAACGTGGCCTGCCTCGACGGGGTTAGCCCGTTCGACTTTGAAGAGGTGCCGGTGACGGACGGGGTCAATCACCCAAGCGATATCGGCGGCGTTGCGCGGCTGGCAGGTGTCCTTCGGTATTTTCCGATCGCCTGAGCTTGTCACAGCAGAACCGGCCAATCGTCCTCGTGTCTCGCATCGTCAGCGGACTTGCCGAGATTGGCCGAAGCCGGCTTTGAACGCTCGGAGACAGCTAGCGACCAAAACCCGGTCATGTGAGGGATCACTTCTGAACATCTCCTTCGAACGTGAGCTGCCGTTTGAATGCACCGCCCAGCAGGACCGGGCGGTGCCTTCGATCACGCTTGGGCAGCCATAGAGCGGGCTATGTCAGCGGCGCTGATGCCCTCAAGCGCGAGCCCGTAGCCGGTCCCCTCGTCGATCAGCCGCCGGAGCGTCTGGGTCAGCGCGATGCGGGTGTAGCGGCCGGTGAGCGGCGGCAGCGCGGCGATGCCGTCGGCGATCTCATGGGCGCGGGCGAGCAGGCGATCGGCAGGCACGATCTCATTGACAACGCCGTACTCCTTCGCGGTTTCGGCATCGAGCACCTGCCGGGTGAGGAGGAAATAACGGCCCCGGACCGATCCGATCACGTGGGGCCAGAGGACATGCATGCCGTCACCGGGTACGATTCCAAATTCGAAATGCGGCTTGTCCTGAAACACGGTTTCGGGAGTGGCGAGGATGATGTCGGTCAGCAGCGCATATTCGCTGTGGAGCAGCACCGGCCCGTTGAGCGCGGGACCATCGGCACCTCG
>BACX01000020.1 GCA_000333335.1 Sphingomonas-like bacterium B12
GATGCTCTGCACCCAGAAACGCTCAAGCCCAAGATTTCGGCATGGCGAGCCATCGCCCTGCTGTCCTCCAAGGCGCTGCGCGGCGTTCCGTCTTCGCGGATACGCACCAGATCGAGTATTGAGAGCTTCGCCACATCAGTCTCCTCAGTCGGTAAAGTTAGGCCCCGATCGGCGACTAACAAGCTGAGGAGACCGCGTTCTTATCGCAGGATAGCCTTCCAGGGGGGCTCTATCAGGCAACGGACGGGAGAACCTCTGGACGGTGCCAGCCTTTGCATTCGGTAGCGAAGGCTTTCAAATCGACTGGATTTGGCCAATCGACTGGATTTTGGCCAATCGACTGGATTTTGGCTTTGGGGGTGAGCGATGCTCAAAGCTCGATTTGTGCGGCAGACAGAATTTCGAGGTCCAAACGCGCCATCAAATCCCTACCTTGCGTGTCAGGAATGGCGGCACACCCTGCTGCCGTAGGCTTGGCCTGATGGAGGCGTCGATGGATATCCCGGCTCGTGACGCATTGCTGGATGGCCTGGACCTTCGAGCATCCGGTAAGGGATTGGGCGCCGAAATCATCGGCGTCGACCTGCGCCGAATCGACGACGCAGCCTTTGAGGCTTTGCACCTGGCGTGGCTCGATCACCTCGTGCTCCTGGTGCGCAACCAGACGCTCAATGACGCCGAGCTCATCGCGTTCAGCCGACGTTTCGGTGATCTTGATCTCGCCCCGATTCAGGAAACCGGCCGTCGCTTCGTCGAAGGCCTGCCCGAACTCTACGTCGTCTCCAATGTGATGGAGAAGGGCGAGCCGATCGGCAGCCTCGGTCATGGTGAGGCCGTCTGGCACACCGACATGTCCTACGTGGAGGTGCCGCCCAAGGCGAGCCTCCTTTTCGCGCTGGAGACGCCGGCCGCAGGCGGGAACACCAGCTTCGTCAACATGTATGCCGTGTATGACGCGCTGCCCGATATGCTCAAGCGGCGCATCGCGAGCCTCCGCGTCAAGCATGACGGCACCTACAATAGTGGCGGCTTCGTTCGCCAGGGCGTGACCCCGAGCGAGGATCCGAGGGAAGCACCCGGGGCGCTGCACCCGCTGGTTTACACGCATCCGGAGACGGGTCGCGCCGCGCTCTATCTCGGCAGGCGGCGCAACGCCTATATCGACGGGCTCGAACTGGCGGAATCGGAGGCGCTGCTCAACCAGCTCTGGGATCATGTCGATCAAAGCGGTTTTGTCTGGACCCATGCATGGAGGCCGGGCGATCTGGTGATCTGGGACAATCGCTGCACCATGCACCGGCGCGATGCTTTCGACGCCGCGACGCGCCGCATCCTCCACCGCACCCAAGTGAAGGGCGAGAGGCGCCCAGCGTGAGCAGCCGCCCCGTTCCACGCGGGCGGCGGCGGCCGTCGTTTCTCCGCGTGCCGAACCAGGTACTGGCTATCCTTTGTCTGATGTATCTGATGCTCTACGTCGATCGCGTGAACATCGCGACGGTCGGCCCGCAAATGTCGGCGGACCTCGGGCTCACAAACACCGAGTTCGGCCTCGCTGTGTCGGCCTTTTCCTATCCCTACGCCTTCATTCAGCTCTTCGGCGGCTGGGTGAGCGATCGTTTCGGCACGCGCTGGACACTGGTCGGGTGCGGCCTCATCGTCGTGGTCTCGACCGCGATGATCGGCCTGGTCGGTGGCCTCGCCTCGCTGTTCGCGCTCCGCCTCGCGCTGGGTTTTGGCGAGGGCTTCGCGTTCCCGACTGCCACGCGCGCAATGGCCAGCTGGATGCCGCCTTCGCGCTGGGGCCTGGGCCAGGGCGTTACCCATGCCGCCGCGCGGCTGGCCAATGCGCTCACGCCGCCGCTGGTGGTCGCGCTGATGGCCTATGCGACGTGGCGGGGCGCCTTCCTGATTCTTGGCCTTGCCAGCATCGCTTGGGTGTTGCTCTGGGCCATTGTCGCGCGCGACGATCCACGCCGACATCCTGGCGTGACGGCCGAGGAACTTGCTGCGTTGCCGTCCGAAGAGGCGCCGCCGAAAGTGCCGTGGTGGGCGCTCGCCCGGCGCATCTCGCCGGTGACGGCGGTAGACTTCTGCTACGGCTGGACCCTGTGGGTGTTCCTGACTTGGCTGCCGACCTTCTTCCTCAAGAATTTTCACCTCGATCTCAAGCATTCCGCGCTGTTCTCGTCTGGCGTGCTGTTGGGTGGCGTGCTCGGCGACACCGTCGGCGGCCTGCTGAGCGATCGCATCTACCGGAAGACGGGCAGCCTCCTTGCCGCCCGGCGCAACGTCATTATCGGCGGCATGCTTGGCGCTTTTATATTCCTGGTCCCAGTGGTCCTCACCCGAGACCTGAAGACAGTGGCGATCTGCCTGTCGCTGGCCTGCTTCTTCTCCGAGCTCGTTGTGGCGCCGATCTGGGCAGTGCCGATGGACATCGCGCCCCGCTATGCCGGCACCGCCAGCGGCATGATGAATTTCGGTTTCGGGTTGGCCGGCATCCTCTCCCCGCTTGTCTTCGGCGCGCTTCTCGACTGGACCGGCGGCTGGACGGCACCATTCTATGGATCGATCGCGCTGTTGCTGGTCGGAGCAGGGTTAGCCTTCTTTATGCGGCCAGATCGCCCGTTCGAGCCTATTCCCAGCCGCCTATAGAGATCTTGGAAATCCGACGGGGTGTTTGGCAGTTCCGCCGATTTGCGGCTCAGCTACGCGCCCAAATATCACTGCTCCCGGACTTTTGAGTGCTTCTCGCTTGCCAGCCGACCGCTTTCTATGCGTCGTCGAGGCGAGTCTGTCGACGTTCGGAACAGCTCAAGCCGGAACTCTCTTTCTCTATATAAGCATGGACGTGCCGTCAGAGCCGCCTTTTCGACTTCCTATAAGACCTTTTTCCGCATGAAGCGGATGCTCTTAATGCCGGCAACGCCCTGTCGACCAATATCGCGGTTGGCTCTACGTTGAAGCGGGTGGCTTGAACACACCGAACAAAACTACTGGACGTTCCATCACGAGGCCTTGCAACCCGTTGCGTTGAAATGGCTCTTGCAGTCCTGGTCAGTCGTGATCGCAGAATGTGTCGCCGCCCGATGGGTGACGGCGGCGATGCGCAAGACCTGCGGGTCGTGCCCGACCGCGGCGTCTCCAATCGGTCAGCTCGGTATCAATGGCGAAAAATGTGCTGGAGAGGTTGAAGCGAAGGCTTTTGGTGTCGGCCGCTGGCCGCGACCTCGCGATCGACCTCGCAACAACTCACGGCGCGTCCGCGCCGGAGAAACTTGAAATGCTGATTGCGCTCAGCTCTTCTGACGGTTGCGAGATCGACGTTCTAATGAAAGCTCGACACGAACTCAGAAAGATTCGGCTTGAATGACGCGGGTGTCATTCAGGGGGCGGGATAGGCCCTCAATAGAGCTTCGATACGGCCGCGGATATCTGTTGGCAGCAAGAAGCTCTGGCCATAGGACGAGCGATCGCCGGCGCGGCGCTCGACCAGCTCGTCGTGCAGGTCGCCCATCAACCCGTTGATCGCGCTCAGCGAGCGCGACATGTCATACCGGTCGCGCGTCGGCTCGATCGTCCGCAGAGTATCCCAGAAGGATACCTGGCGGCCGACCACTTTGCGGGTGACGTGAAATTGGTGACCCGTCACCGTATCGGTCGCCACGATCGCGGCCAGTGACCGCACATCCTTCTCCAACAGCTTCCTGAAGGCGGACGGCGTCGTCAGCATGATACGGTCGGCCTCCCGGTACAGCATGCCGAGCGGCAGCGACGTCAGCAGCAGGCGCAGGATTGTGGCCTCGCGCAGCATCACGCCGCTGCGACGGTTACGATAGGCATCCTGCAGATGGCCCATCGTGATCGTGATCCGGTTCAGCAGTCTCGGATAGACGTGGGCATCGCCATAGAGCGCGTGAGCGTAGCGGAAGTGCTTGAATTTCGCCCGCATATGCTTGAACCGCAGGCGATCGCTCTCGTCCAGATCCCGATCCCGCGCGAGCTTGGCGACGAGATCGAGCAGGATGTGGCGATCGAACCCCGAATACCAGAGCTGGCGGCAGATGCGGAAGCAGGCGGCTAGGTCGTCCTGCGCATAATCGAAACGGATCGCGGCCGGCAGCTTCGCGTCGTCATCGACCTCGTCGTCGATCAGCACGGCGGCGAACAGCGCGTCGCATTGCGCGCTCGTGAAGGGGGTGGAGTCTAACTCGCGGCGGGTGAGGGTACGTGTCGCGTCGGTCATGCGGGGTAGCGGGCGAGCAAGGGCGCGACCGCGGCCTTGGCCTGTTCGACGACGGCTGCGAGCGGCTGCGCGGAATCGATGTCGACGATGGAGACGGTGCCGCAAAAGCGAGGCTGGAAATCTTTGCGATCTTGTTCGCCAGCGCCCCGGATCATGGTCGGGCTTGCGCGCAATGGCTG
>BACX01000019.1 GCA_000333335.1 Sphingomonas-like bacterium B12
GAGCCTGTGGCTTCTTTCGAACGATGGCGGCTGTCTGCTTCATGGCGGCATCGTCGACGATCGCGATTACGGCGGCGAACGCGCAGGCTGAGCCGCAGGCCGCTACCGCGTCTCCGGCCGTTCCTGTTACGCCGCCTGTTGCCGCCGGGGGGGCCGGCGGCCTGCAGGAAATCGTGGTCACCGCCGAAAAGCGCGCGACCAACCTGCAGAAGACACCGATCTCGATCACCGCCCTCAGTGGAGACACGCTGCAGAAGGCGCAGATCCGCAACCTCACCGAGGTGAAGAGCCTCGTGCCCGCCATGCAGATGGGCGAGACCGATGGCTATGCCCAGATCACCATTCGCGGCATCGGCATCGCGAATTTCGTGCCGGGCGCCGACAGCGCCGTCGCGCTCAATCTCAACGACGTGTACGTCTCGCGTCCGATCGCGCAGCTGACCGGCCTTTACGATCTCTCCTCGCTAGAGGCGCTGCGCGGGCCGCAGGGGACGCTGTTCGGCCGCAACGCGACCGCAGGCGCGATCAACATCACGACGACGCGGCCGACCGACGAATGGTCCGGCTATGGCCGGGTCACCGTCGGCAATTATGCCGCCGTGAATGCCGAGGGCGCAATCGGCGGGCCGATCGTGGGGGACACGCTGACATTCCGCGTGGCCGGTTTCATCGACAAGCATGACGGCTACGGCAAGAACCTCACCACGGGCAATCCGGTGAGCGACAAGGATGCGCGCGGTATTCGCGGAACGCTGGTGTTCAAGCCGACGCCGAACCTCAAGGCGACGATCATCGGCGAATATTACAAGGAGAGCGATCACGGCGCGGCGCTCCACTATATGGGTTCGGCCGGTCTGATCGATCTGCCGGGTACCAGCGGCCAGCCGATCCTGTCGCTGCAGCAGGGCGGCTTCGTCACCACCAACCGCCAGGATACGGTGACCGCGCTGGATTCGCATTTCCGGCTGCGCACGGCGGCGGTCACCGGCATCGTCGAATGGTCGCAGGGACCGTTCGGGTTGAAGTCGATCACCGGCTATCGCGACCAGAATTCGCGGACTTTCACGCCGCTCGACGACGGCAGCACCGCGAACGGCTTCTACCTGGCGGGCGAGCCGGCCAAGCAGTTCAGCGAGGAATTGCAGGCGCATTACGATACGCGCCGCTTCCACGCGACCGCCGGCCTCTATTATTTCCACGAGAAGGACGCCTCGATCCCCGGCGTCTCCCCGTTCCTCTACTCGGCGCTGTCGAACTTCTTCGGCACGCCCGCCATCCCGGCCGATCAGGATTACTATGTCGATTTCGTCGAGATCGGCGGCACGCTGCACACGACCGCGAAGGCCGCGTTCGGCCAGGTTTCGTATGAGCTATTCGACGGCCTGACGCTCACCGCCGGCATCCGTTACAGTCACGAGGAGAAGAAGGCGGCACTGAACAACAGCTTCAGCCTGACGGACCCGTGGACACCCGATACGCCGCCGCCGCCCGTCAGCTATCGGGATTCGACCACGTTCAGCTCGACGACGCCGAAATTCGGCATCCAGTACCAGATCACGCCGAAGACGCTCATCTACGCGACCTATTCGAAGGGCTTCAAGTCGGGCGGTTACGATGTCACCGCGATCGCGCCGCCGTTCAAGCCCGAGAAGCTCACCGACTATGAGGCGGGCATCAAGACGACGCTGCTGGACAACCGGCTGCGCTTCAACCTGGGTGGCTTTTACTACGATTACACCAACCTGCAGGTCGCGCAGGTGATCGGGTCGCAGGTCTTTACGACCAATGCTGCGACCGCCCATATCTACGGCGGCGAGGCGGAGATCACCTTCGCGCCGACGCGAGCCTTCCAGCTCGATTTCGCCGCCTCCTACCTCCACGCCCGCTACCAGAAATATTGCGGGCCGAGCTCTGTGCAGACAGGGTTTCAGACGCCGGCGGGCGTATGTTCGCCGACGCCCGGTGCGCTTCCGGCGGTCGGCGTGGTCGATTTCAGCGGCAACCGGCTCAACAACGCGCCGACCTTCAGCGGTCACACCGCCGCGACCTACACGTGGGACATGCCGCACGGGAATCTCTCGCTGCGCGGCGAGCTGGAATTCACCACGCGCGTCTACTTCACGCCCGATAATGTCGATATGATCTCGCAGGCGGGCTACGTGAAGCAGAACGCCTTCCTGACCTACACGGCCAATGCCGGCTGGCACGTCACCGGCTTCGTGCGCAATCTGAGCAACAGGGACACTTGGACGAGCGGCCAGGTGTCGACGCCGATCCTCGGATCGCCGGTGCATGGCGCGGTCTCCCCGCCGCGGACCTTCGGCGTGGAGGTCGGCTACAAGTTCTGAGGCTCCTGATGGCGGGGCCGCTATTCGCCCCGTCGCGCTTCGGCCGCCGTCCGCATGCCCGCGCATGCCGATGGCGGCCTCTTTGTTTCGGAGGAGGTGTGGTGTGGGCATGGCGGCCGGGCAGGCGAAGACGAACGGAACCCGCGGCACGGCATGGCTGATCGTGTTCCTGCTGTTTCTCGCGCAGATGCTGAACTATTTCGACAAGACCGTGGTCGGGGTGGCGGCCGCCTCGATCATGGCCGAGCTGCACCTGACGCCGGAACGCTACGGGCTGGTCGCCAGCGCCTTCTTCAGCCTCTATGCGCTGACCGGGCTGCTGGTCGCGTTCGTTGCCGCGCCGCGTTTCCGACCGCGATCGATCATGGCGGTGCTGTTGCTGGTCTGGTCGCTCGCCCAGTTGCCGGTGGTGCTTTCGGCCAGCTTCACCACGCTGATCGTCGGGCGCGTGATCCTGGGCATGGGTGAGGGGCCGGGCACGCCGACCTCGATCAACGCCTGCCACGAATGGTTCGCCCCGGCCGATCGCAACATGCCGACCGCGCTGACGCTGTTCGGATCGCAGGTCGGCTCGCTGCTCGCCGCGCCGATCCTGAGCTACATCATCGCCGGGTTCGGCTGGCGTGCCGCCTTTCTCGCCTGCAGTGCGGCGGGCGGCGTGATCCTGATCCTGTGGCTGCTCCTTTCGGCTGATGGACCCGAGGCGGCACGGCGGGAGGCTTCGGCTCCCGATGGCTCCGGCATCCGCCAGCGCGATCTGTGGAGCGATCCCACCATCATCGGCAACTTCGTCGCAGGCTTCGCGGCCTATTGGGTGGTCGGCTTCACCGTCGCCTGGCTGCCGCTGTTCGTGCGGAGCCGGCTCGGCCTCGGGCTGGTGGCTTCGGGGTGGGTTCTGTCGGGTATCTATCTCGTACAGGCCGTCCTGCTCCTGCTGGTGGCGTTCGCGTCGCAGCGGATGCTGAAAGCCGGCGCGACCTCGCGCATGGCGCGGGGCATCGTGATGGCGTCCTGCCTGCTCGCCAGTGCGGCGGCCTTCGTCGCGGCCGCGATGGTGGGCGACGCGTTTCTCGCCGTGATGCTGGTGACGATCGGAACCGCACTGCCGCTGGTGATCTTCACGCTGGGCGCGGCCATGCTCAGCGAGGTGACGCCGGCCGGACATCGCAACCGGCTGGTCACGATCATCTTTTCGGTCGTGACGCTCTCGGCCATCCCCTCGCCGCTGGTGACGGGCAGGCTGGTGCAGGGCGATCGGGGGTGGGATCAGGCCTTTCTCGTGCTGGCGATCGTCGCTCTGGCCGGTGGCCTGATATCCTGGGCGACCTTGCGGCCGGAGCGATCGATCCGCCGCTTCGCCGCGCCGGCGGCCTGATCGTTCAACCCCCGTAGTAGCGATCGAGGATCGCGAAGCGATCTCGCCGTGTCGGCAAGCCTGCTTCGGGTTCGTGCGCCATCTGCATGGCCGGCCCGTCTTCGCCCGAGAAGGCGGGCCAGAGCGGCAGGCCGTCACCATTGGGATCGCCCGTGCTGGCGAAGTTGAACCAGTAACGCGAGAGGATGGCGGAGAGGCGGGTGTCGGCATCCGACCACGGCCAGTCATAGGCGTCGAGCGTGCCGAAGACGTAGGGCATTTCGGCGCCGTGCGCGGCGCCGCGACGCCGTTCGATATAGCCATCCGGAATCGGCAGCCGCTGTGTCCAGTC
>BACX01000018.1 GCA_000333335.1 Sphingomonas-like bacterium B12
CATCCATTCGGCCAGCCGCGTCCTCATGCAGCTCGGCGGCTTCATGACCGAAGGCCTGGCGCACGGTATGAAGGGAGGCGGGCGATCGGCGGTGCGATCGATCCAGCGTGTCGCGACGGGTGTAACGACGGCTGCGGTCGCGGCGATCGCTCCCGTGGGGCCGGTCGCGGCCCGTCTTCCTGATCGGGGGACGAAGCTGCCGGTTGCCAGTCCGGCGTCCGCGCCGGCGCCAGTCACCCTCCATTATCACGCCGCGCCGGGTGAAGATCATCGTGTCGCTGCGCGGAAGATGTGGGAGGAGATCAAGCGCCTGCAGGCGGCCGAAGCGCGCAGTACCTATCGGGATGATGATTGATGCTCGCCGCCCTCGGTCTCTTCGTTTTCGACATGGGCACGCTGCCCTATGACGAACTGCGTCGCCGCTCGGAATGGCGACACGCGACGGCCGCGCGTGTCGGCGCCCGTCCTGCCAGCCAGTATGTCGGTCCCGGCGAGGATGCCATTTCGGTCTCTGGCCTGCTCGTGCCGGAGCTCGCCGGCTCGCAGTCAGCGATCGAGCTGATCCGCACTATGGCCGACGCCGGCGAAGCGTGGCCGCTCATCGATGGCGAGGGTCGGGTCTTCGGCCTCTATGTCATTCGCGGGCTGGACGAGCGGCAGGGTGCCTTCATCGCCTCTGGCCTTCCACGGCGCGTCGAGTTCGCCCTCGATCTCGAGCGGATCGACGGATGAGCGGCATCGCCAATCGGGCGCAGATCGCGCTGTCGGTCGATGGCGCCGATCTGGCGGCGAAGCTCGATCCGCGCCTG
>BACX01000017.1 GCA_000333335.1 Sphingomonas-like bacterium B12
CGGCGGCATTCCTCTGGGGGACCGCACCTGCTCGGCAGAGCCGATGTTCCAGTTCGAGAGCGCGGTGCGCACCAGCCAGGCGCTGTCCGACTCCATCGCCAACGGCTTGCTGTGGGCCGTGGACAAGCCGCTCAACACCGGCCTGATCCGCGACATCCTCGAGACGATCAACGCCGATTTCCGCAGCCTCAAGGCGGACGGCCGGATCATCGATGCCAATGCCTGGTATGATCCGGCGCTCAACAGCGCGGCCGATCTCGCCGCCGGCAAGCTGCAGATCGATTACGACTACACCCCGTGCCCGCCGGCCGAGGCGATCACGCTCAACCAGCGCATCACCGACAAGTACCTCGCCAATATCGGCCAGGGCCTGTCCTGACGCTCGCCTAGCCCCCGTCTGCCCTCAATCGAAAGGAACCCGCCATGGCCGGCCTTCCGTCCAAGCTGAAAAACTTCATCACCTTCGTGGACGGCGGCCCCATGGCGGGCCTCTGCTCCTCGCTCAAGCTCCCGCCGCTCTCCCGCCAGATGGAGGATTATCGTGGGGGCGGCATGTCCGGCCCGGTGAAGACCGACATGGGCATGCAGGGCCTCGAGGTGGAGCACAAATATGGCGGTTTCGTCCCCGCCATCTTCTCGAGCTTCGGCGCGCCCACCCATGATGCGACGATGATCCGCTTCGCCGGCGCCTATCAGTCGGACTCGAGCGCGCTGCCCATGGCGGTCGAGGTGATCATGCGCGGCCGACACGAGGAGATCGATCCGGGCGACAGCGAGGCGGGGAAAGACACGGAAATGACCGTGAAGACCGCCTGCAGCTACTACAAGCTCAGCGTGAACCGGCAGACGCTGGTCGAGATCGACTTCGTCAACATGATCGAGATCATAGACGGCGTCGATCGCCTGGCCGCGATCCGCGCCGCCCTCCTCCTCGCCTGATCCACCGGGCCGGCTTCGGCCGGCCCCCATGCCCTCCCGCGCAAGAGACCTATCGTGAACGATCAGCCCGCCCTCCGTACCGTCACCCTCGAATCCCCCGTCCAGCTCGGCGACGCGCCCGCGATCACCAGCCTGCAGCTGCGCAAGCCCGTCTCTGGCGACTGCAGGGGCCTCAGCCTCGCCAAGCTCAGCCAGGTGGACGTGACGGAGGTGCTGACCCTCCTGCCGCGCATCGCCATGCCTGTCATCACGCCGGCCGAGGCGTCCGCGATCGAACTGCCGGACCTGATGGCGATTGCGGAGATCGTCGCGGATTTTTTACTCTCGAGGGCGCAGAAGGCGACGCTCTCCCAGACCGCGTAGAACCCGCGATGGCGAACCTGTTCGTCATCTTCCACGGCTGGAATCCGTCCATCTGCGACCCGATGCCGCTTGCCGAGCTGATGCGCTGGCATGCGCTGGCGATCGAGCGTCTCCCCAAGGAAGCCTGATATGGCCGATCGCAACCTGTCGATCCTCATCAAGTTCGCGGCGCTGGACAAGTTCAGCGCGCCATTGCGCCGGATCTCCGGCGGGTCGAGCGCGCTCAAGCGCACGATCGCGGAGACGCGCGGAGAGATCGGGAAGCTGGGGGCACGCAGGCGCGTATCGGCAAGCTCAAGGCGCTGGAGGAGCGGTTTGGCGCCGACACGCGTGCGCTCGCCAAGGAGCGCGCCGAAATCGAGCGCCTCAAGAAAGCGATGGCATCGACCGAGGGGCCGACCGACAACATGGCGAAGGGCCTCGCCAATGCGGAGAAAGCCGCCGAGGCACTCGAGCGTCGCCTGAAGGTGACCGGCAATGAGATCGGGCAGACCAGCCGCAAGCTCGAAACCGCCGGCGTCGAGGTGGCCGATCTCGCCCGGCACGAGGATCGGCTCGCGAACAGCGTTTACGAGGCGAACCAGCGGCTGCAACAGCAGCAGGGCCATCTGGCGCGCGTCGAGAAGGCGGGTGAGCGCGCAGCCAAGCTGCAGGCGGCTGCTGGGAAGCTGGCGGCGGGCGGCGCCGCAGCGGCGGGCATTGGGGCTGTAATCGGCGGTCCTCTTTTGGCGGCTACCCGCGATGCAATGTCCTTTCAGGCGGGCTTGGCGGGGATCGCTCAGAAGGCGGGCGAAGCCGGGAAAAATATGCCCATCGAGGAGGCGAGGAAACTTGGCGATCAGTTCCTCGCGCTCTCCACGCAGGTCAATCAGCTGCCCGAGGACGTCCAGAAGGGCGCGGACACGTTGCTCGGCTTCGGCGCGAGCATGGATCAGACGCGCCAGATGCTTCCTGCCGTGGGCAAGGCCGCGACGGCAACCGGTGCGGAGTTCAACGATCTCGCCGAGGCCAGCTATGCCCTCGTTCACAATCTCGGTGTTCAGGCGAAAGATACCGAAGCCGCGCTCGGCGCGATGAACGTGGCGGGCAAGGCCGGCAAGGTCGAGCTGAAGGATATGGCGCAATATTTCCCGCAGCTGGCGGCCTCGGCCGCCGCGCTGGGGGCGAAGGGCGTCCCGGCGGCAGCTGATCTCGCTGCGGCGTTGGAAGTTGTAGGCGGCGCCAGCGGCGACGCCAGCCAAGCGGCGAACAACCTGCAAAATCTTCTCTCGAAGATCACGTCCAACGACACGGTGAAGAACTTCAAGAAGCAAGGCATCGACCTGCTCGCCGAGCTGGAAAAGGCGAAGAAGGCCGGCACCAGTCCGATCGAGATGATCGCCACGCTCACTGACAAGGCCTTGAAGGGCGACATGGCGAAGCTGCCCCAGCTGTTCGGGGATATGCAGGTCCAACAGGCGCTCAGGCCGCTGATTGCCGGTATGAAGGAATATCGGGACATCCGCGACGCGGCGAACAAGGGCGGAAAGTCGATCCAGATGGATTTCGACTTCCAGATGAAGAACAATCCCGAGCAGATGGTGAAAGCGGCCGAGGTTGCCTTCGCCAAACTCAGGATTGTCGTGGGGACCGAGCTGATCCCTTTGATGACGCGGGGCGCGCTCGAGGTCGCGGCCTTCGCCAATAAGTTCACCGGCTTTGCCCGCGCGCACCCTACTCTCATTCGAACCGTCGCGGTGTTGGGTGGACTGCTCACCATCGTGGGTGGTCTGGCGCTCGGGATGAGCGCGATGTTGATACCGCTGGCTGCAATGGTTCCGCTCGCAGCCGGTCTCGGCATCGGATTCCTCCCGCTTGTCGGGATCGTCGCGGCGGTCTCGGCCGGCCTCGTGGCCCTGATAGCGGCGGGCGTCTATCTCTACACGCACTGGGATGCGATCTCG
>BACX01000016.1 GCA_000333335.1 Sphingomonas-like bacterium B12
CGGATTTGGATGAGCGTAATTTGGCGGCATCCGAAATTCATAACCGCCCGTATCTTCGGCATGGGCCCCGTCATCCTGTCCGTGCTGATCGCCGTCGCGCTCTCGATCGCGATGGCCGGCGCATGGGCGATCGCCCGCAAACCCGGCCGATCGGGCTGGACCGACGTGATCTGGTCCTACGCAATCGGGCTGGCGGGCGCGGTATCTGCGCTGGCACCGATCGACGGGCCGCCGGGCAAGCGGCAATGGCTGGTGGCGGTACTGATAGGCGGCTGGTCGTTGCGGCTTGGCACGCACATTGCTCTTAGAACCACGAGTGGCCACGACGATCCGCGCTATGCCGAGCTGCGCCGCGAATGGAGGGATCGGTTCGACAGGCGCCTCTTCGGTTTCCTGCAGATCCAGGCGATCGCGGCGTGGCTGCTTTCGGTCTCGATCCTCGTTGCGGCGCGCAACCCGGCACCTGCATTCGGTTGGAGCGACGGTGTCGGTGCCGCCATCCTGCTTGCGGCGGTGGCCGGCGAGGCGGTAGCCGACGCCCAGCTCAGCAGCTTCCGCAACAATCCCGCCAACCGGCGTCGTGTCTGCGATCAGGGGCTATGGGGCCTGTCGCGCCATCCCAACTATTTCTTCGAATGGCTCGGCTGGGTCGCCTATGCGGTGATCGCCATCGGGCCCGACGGCCGCTTCGGCTGGGGCTGGATCGCACTGAGCGGCCCGGCCTTCATGTACTGGCTGCTCGTGCACGTCTCCGGCATCCCGCCACTTGAAGCGCACATGCTGCGCTCGCGGGGCGAAGCCTTTCGCCGGGCACAGCGCCGCATCCGCGCCTTCTGGCCCATCCCCAAACCCCGGACCGAAGAGGATCGCCCATGAACCCGATCGCCGCCGCCATCCGTGCCGTCGAGGCGACCCCCCTTCCCGATCCCCTCACGCGCGCGGGCATCGAATTTCTGGTCGGCACACGGCGGCGGAGCCTTGCCTCAGCGAAGGATAATGACGCCGCCTTCGTGCGCGCCATGGCCAATTATCCGATTGCCGAGCACACCGCTACCGCCAACGAGCAGCATTACGAGCTGCCGCCGCGATTCTTCGAGCTGACGCTGGGGCCGCGCCGCAAATATAGCTGCTGCCTCTACCCGACCGGCGGTGAGACGCTGGCCGAGGCCGAGATTCTGGCGCTGGAGGAAACAGTTGCCCATGCCGACCTGGCCGATGGCCAGACGATCCTCGAATTGGGCTGCGGCTGGGGTTCGCTGACGCTGTTCATGGCGGAGCGCTTCCCGCGATCACGGATTGTCGCGGTGTCGAACTCAGCACCGCAGCGGCGCCATATCGAGGGGCTCGCCGAGGCGGCCGGAATCACCAATCTCCTCGTCGTCACCGCCGACATGAACGACTTCCAGTCGACCCGCACCTTCGACCGGATCGTCTCGGTCGAGATGTTCGAGCATATGTCCAACTGGAAGGCGCTGCTTGGTCGCGCGCGATCATGGCTTAATCCGGATGGCCAGATGTTCCTTCATGTGTTCAGCCACAGGAGCCAGCCCTATCGGTTCGACAAAGCCGACCAGACCGACTGGATCGCGCAGCACTTCTTCACCGGCGGCATCATGCCGAGTCATGGCCTGATCGGACATTTCCCCGACTGCTTCGAGATCGATGAGCAATGGCGCTGGAATGGCCTGCATTATAAGCAAACGGCCGAACACTGGCTCGCCCGCTTCGACGTCAACCGCACGGAGATCGATGCCGTTCTACGGGATGTCTATGGCGATCAGGCGAAGCTCTGGCGCCGCCGCTGGCGCCTTTTCTACCTCGCTACCGCCGGGCTGTTCGGCCATGCTGACGGCGAGGAATGGGGCGTGAGCCATTATCGCCTGCGTCCAGTTTCCGATCCCGCATGAATCTGGTTCGCCGCCTCGGCGACTATGCGGCACATCCCGATCCGCTGACGGCGGCGTGCAACCGCATCGCGCTCCTCGTCGCCACGAACCAGCCCTTCTACCCTCTCTATCCGTGGTGGATCGTCGGCGGCGATTGGCGAGTGGCGTGCTGGACCTTCCTCTCGACGCCCTTCTTCGCCTGCGTGCCGGTCGTCGCTCGGCGAAACGCGGTCGCTGGCCGCGTCCTGCTGCCGCTCGCTGGCGTTGCCAATGGTATCCTCAGCACCAAGGCATTCGGCGAGCCGTCTGGTGTGGAACTGTTCTTCATCCCATGCGGCCTGATCGCCTGTCTCGCGTTTCGCCGCGAAGAGAGACGTGTCGCCGCCGTCCTGCTTGGCCTCACGATGGGTGCTGGCCTGCTGCATGGCCATTATGGCGTTCGCTCGGGCGCTTCGCGGCACGGGAATATGCACCCTTTGTGCGACTGAACGCGATGAGCGTCGGCGCCTTGTCCGCCGTGATCGTCTGGAGCCTCAGCCGCGCGCAAGCATCCAGCGCGCCACGGTGAAACCGATCGTCGCGGCCGTCGCGGTCACGAAGCTGCCCCAGCACAGATCGGCAACGGTGACCGTGGCGGACCAGCCCCGCAGCGTCGCCTGATTGGTGAGATCGTAGGTCGAGTAGGCGACAAACCCCAGCATCGCGCCGCGCTGGAGTGCGGTCGTCCACCGCCCCGTCGCGAGTGCCGGTGCGACCGCGAACACCAGCATGCCGGCCAGATAGATCAGATAGAAGGCCACTGCCGGAGTCATGTTGAAGCGCTCGAGCAGCAGCGATCCAAGACGGGGTCGGTAGAGGCGGCTCGCTGCCAGGCTGAGCCAGATCGAGTCCAGCGCCAGGAAACTGATCGCGGTCGCCAGCGCGGTGGCTATCCATGTGCCTTTCATGGCGGCTCAGGACCCAGTGCAGGCGTCGGCAACATGCTTGCCGGTGCCTGTCGTCAGGATGCGGACCGGCTTGCCGCTGCGCGTGCCGGTGCTCGTCGTCGATATGCTGTAGGATGTCGACGTGTAGGAGCCGCGGGACGACACCAGCAGTCCTTCCGGGAAGCGCTTGTTCGTGCAGAAGGTGTCGAAGACCAGCTTGCCGTTCATCGCCGAAAATTTTCGCAGCTTGCACACGGCCTCGTCGTCCGCCGTCAGCAGCGCTTCGGGATGGCTGTCGAGCTTCGCTGCGCTGTCGCAGCTCTTGCGGCTGCCATGGCCGGCGAACATCCGGATCACCCATTCCGGGATGCCCGGGACGTCGGCCTGCACGAGCCGCGTCTCGTGGTTCCATTGCCCGGGCGCGAAGGCGGTGACGGCGAAAGCCGGGGTCACGGCCAGGCCGAGGCATAAAGGCAGCAGATACCGTTTCTGGATGGGCATCGCACTCGTCTCTTCGTGACCACGCGTCCGTCACGCGTAAAGAAGATACGACGAGATTAGCGAGCCGGATGCACGATGATGTCATCGCGAACTGACATCTGACGAAGCGACCGGACGCTGGAAGCCGGCAGCCGCCCGCCGATAAAAAGCGATGCGAACACTCGATAACCATAACAAGGCAATCGAAAGCACGTTCGGCGCCCAATCTCAAGACAGCGGCGGGCGAGATCGCGCCGGTAGTGCAAATGCACAAAGAGATGATCGATAAGATGTAAATTGCCTCTGCTGGCTTTCGATGTTGGAAGGCTCGAAATAGCAACCGAGTTTCTACTTTCGAGCGTAGGTCGGAACGAAGCATAGTTGATGATAAGGCCAACCGCGGCCTGGAAGATGCCTCTCGGATCAATATCCAAGGGAATTACGAGGTCTCCTACTCGACCAAGAAATTCGCGGTGACCAAAGCGGACCTCAAGGCTGCCGTTGAGACGTCAGGCGGCAGTGCGGACGCCGTTGCCAAAAAAACTCGACGAAAATCACGCCCGATGGACGGTGGCTATGGCCCGGGGGCCGCTCGAAAGGGCGGCCCTCTCCTTGTCGGCCTTCCCAATCAGGCAAACGCCTGCATCGTGGTGCGTGCAGCGTGAGGAGCCTGATCAAACGAACTTTGAGAACCGATAGCTCGTTTGTTCAAGGCCCATGGCACGATAAAAGCCGTTCACATTGCGGACGGAGATTCGCTCATGATC
>BACX01000015.1 GCA_000333335.1 Sphingomonas-like bacterium B12
GGTCGCGAGGACGGGTAAGCCGCGCACATACTCCCGGCTGCCGCCATCGACCGTCCTCCAGATGGGACGGCGGCCGAGCTTGAGGAGCCCGTGATTCTCGCAGAAGCGGACGAAGGCGGCGGCCGGGTAAGCCGGAATGTCGCCGACCGGCGTCGACCAGATCGCCGCCGCCATTGGGTAGAGATGATCGTCGCGGAAGGCCGAGCCGAACCCCAGTCCGTCCAGATAATCGCCGAGCCCGACCGATCCCATGGTCGACAGATCACGCGGTGCGCGCCGGTAGAAGCGCTCGAGATCGCGCAGCATCGACCAGAAGCGCGGGCTCGCGAGGTTGCGGCGCTGGGCGAACAGCCCGCCGATATCGGTGCCCGAATATTCGAGCCGCCCGCGATCGAGCGAAACCGCGAACGTCATCTCGGTCGGCTTGGTCGGCACGTCGAGATGGCGGAACAGCGCCGTCAGGTTCGGATAGGTCTGCTCGTTATAGACGATGAAGCCGGTATCGACAGGCGTGTTGCCCGCCATCACCGTATGACTGTGGCCGCCGATCCGATCGTCTGCCTCGAACAGCGTGACGCGATGGCGCTGCGACAGTAGCCAGGCGGCCGACTGGCCGGAGATGCCGCTACCTACCACCGCGATATCGAGCGTCCCGTCCGCCTGCATGACGTTGCGCACCCTTTCTCGATCGTTTCGTGAAGGAGCTACGGAGCGACGCCGGATTTGGATGAGCGTAAATTTGGCGGCATCCGAAATTCATAACCGCCCGTATCTTCGGCATGGGCCCCGTCATCCTGTCCGTGCTGATCGCCGTCGCGCTCTCGATCGCGATGGCCGGCGCATGGGCGATCGCCCGCAAACCCGGCCGATCGGGCTGGACCGACGTGATCTGGTCCTACGCAATCGGGCTGGCGGGCGCGGTATCTGCGCTGGCACCGATCGACGGGCCGCCGGGCAAGCGGCAATGGCTGGTGGCGGTACTGATAGGCGGCTGGTCGTTGCGGCTTGGCACGCACATTGCTCTTAGAACCACGAGTGGCCACGACGATCCGCGCTATGCCGAGCTGCGCCCGAGCAGGCCGAGATCGACGATCGGCGCCTCGTGGCGCCGGGCGTGGCGGACATAGAAGATACCGAACACCGCGCCGATCACGATCAGCGACATGGCGAGCGCCAGCGCGCCGGGGCGGCTGGTCATCTCGAAGCCGAACAGCAGGCAGCCCAGCGACACGCCGCTCAGCACGAAGCCCAGGCGGTCGAACGGGTGGGGCCGTTCCTCCTTGAAATTGGCGATATAGCGGCCGACCAGCACGAAGCCGAGCAGCCCGATCGGCAGGTTGACGTAGAAGATCCAGCGCCAGTCCAGATAGGTAACTATGTAGCCGCCGAGCGGCGGCCCCAGCACCGGGCCGATCAGCGCGGGCATGATCAGCCACGACATGGCGTTGACCATGTCCTTCTTCGCCACGCTCCTGAGCAGCACCAGCCGCCCGACCGGCAGCATCATCGCGCCGCCGATCCCCTGGACGAAGCGGGCTGCAACGATCACCCACAAGGCCGGCGCCTGCGCGCTGACGATCGATCCCGCCATGAACAGCGCGATCGCCGCCTGGAAGACCGGCCGCGATCCGAACCGGTCCGCAACGAAGCCCGACGCCGGGATGAACACCGCCAGCGCCAGCAGGTAGGAGGTGAGCGCGATGCTCATCTGCGGCGCACGCACGCCGAAATCGTGCGCCATCGTCGGCAGCGCGGTCGCCAGCACGGTGGCGTCGAGATTTTCCATCAGCAGCGCGCAGGCGATGATTAGCGCGACGATGCGATAGTTGATGCCGGAGGTTTCCGGGCCTTCGTCCAGCGTCTTGGCGAGCGCGCCGGACGCTGGCACGATGCCGTCGCGCGTCTCGGCATTGACCGAGGCCATCCCGCGCCGCCTGGGCCTCAGCATGGTGAGACCTCGGGACGGGAGGAGGGGGTAGGGACGATCATGGGATGCGAGGCACATAGGCCGGACGACCCGATTAAGGAACTCTCCGGCGGATAAAAATGCGTGATCGGGTGTTTCCGCGATTCGGCGGCGGGATCACCAGCGTTGCAGGCTTGACATCAGGCTGCATCCGTTGGCCGTTACGGCCGCGCCGAACATTCATCACGGAACCTTCATGACCGACGATCGCGTGCCCGAGCACGACCAGCCCGCACACGACCATGCCCACTGGGTGGACGAGGAGCCGCGCCGCTTCTCCGGCCGCGCGCGGGCGATCAGCTGGATCGCCGGAATTCTCGGCGTGCTGGTGCTGATCGGGCTGGTCTTCTGGCTTTCGCACAGTTCCTCCTCGCAAGGCGGCGCAGGCGGGCCGGGCGGCGGTGGCCGGCATCGTGGTGGAGGCGGCGGCGGCGGTCGGGGCGGCGGCCCGTTCAGCTTCCGCAGCCAGATCACGACCGTCGGCATCGCCAAGGCGGCGACCGCCGATCTGCCGGTGCAGACCGAGGCGCTCGGCACAGTGACCCCGGCCGCGACGGTGACGGTGATCCCGCAGGTTTCGGGCACGATCACCCAGATCCTCTATCAGGAAGGCCAGAAGGTCGCGAAGGGCCAGGCACTCGCGATCATCGATCCGCGCCCCTATCGCGCGGCGCTGCTGCAGGCGCAGGGGTCGCTGACCCGCGACAGGGCGCAGCTCGAAAATGCGCGCGTCCAGCTCAAGCGCTACGACATCCTGATTTCGCAGGACTCCATCGCGCGGCAGGATCGCGATACGCAGGCGGCGCTCGTCCACCAGCTCGAAGGTACGGTGATGAGCGATCAGGGCGCCGTGGAGCAGGCGCAGGTCAATCTCGGCTTCACGCGGATCGTCTCGCCGGTGTCCGGCCGGATCGGCCTGCGCGTTGTGGATATCGGAAATTATGTCGGTACGGGCAGCACCACCGGTATCGCGGTGGTGACGACGCTCCAGCCGATCGACGTCGAGTTCGCCATTCCGCAGCAGCAGGCGCCCGCCATCCAGAAGCGGATCGCGCAAGGCGCCTCGATCCCCGCGATCGCGCTCGACAGCACACGCACGCAGACGCTCGACACCGGCAAGTTCTCGACCCTCGATAACCGGGTGGACACCACCACCGGCACGATCAAGGGCAAGGCGCGCTTCCCCAATGCGGGCTACCAGCTATACCCCAGCCAGTTCGTCAAC
>BACX01000014.1 GCA_000333335.1 Sphingomonas-like bacterium B12
CCGTCCTCATGATGAGGTCGAGCGCGAAATATTCGATGTAGAAGTCCGCATCGTACTTCAGGCTCTGCTGGTAGAGCGCGTGGAGCATGGCATGGCCGGTACGGTCGGCGGCGGCGCAGGTGCGCTGCACGGGCGGGCCTTCGCCCATATTCTGCATGTGTCCGCCGAACGGGCGCTGGTAGATCGTGCCTTCCGGGTTGCGGCTGAACGGCACGCCGGCATGTTCCAGCTCGATCACGGCCGCAGGGGCCTCGCGCACCATATATTCGATCGCATCCTGGTCGCCGAGCCAGTCCGATCCCTTGACGGTGTCGAACATGTGCCAGGTCCAGTGATCCGGCGTGTTGTTGCCGAGGCTGGCAGCGATGCCGCCCTGCGCCGCGACCGTGTGGCTGCGGGTCGGGAACACCTTGGTGATGCAGGCCGTCTTCAGGCCCTTTTCCGCGCAGCCCATGGTGGCGCGCAGGCCCGATCCGCCGGCGCCGACGACCACGGCGTCATAGACGTGATCGATGATCTTGTAGCTGTTCGACATTATGCGGCTACCCCGCCGAAGGCGATCTTGAGGATCGAGAAGACGCAGAGCGCGCCGCAGAGGAAGACGTAGGCGTTCAGGAGCAGCAGCACCGCCACCTTGTTACCCTCGTCATGCACATAATCCTCGATGAAGGTCTGCAGACCAAGGCGCATGTGCCAGAAGGTGGAGAGCACCAGCAGCAGCAGCGGCACCGCCACCAGCGGCGACTTGAGCCACAGCACCATCGCCTGGTGATCGACCACCGGCAGGCGGACGATCGAGACGATGAACCAGATCATCAGGATCAGGTTGGCGGCGGCGGTGACGCGCTGCAGCCACCAGTGATGCGTGCCCGACTTGGCGGAGCCGAGGCCCCGCACGCGGCCGAGGCCGGTTCCCGTACCCATCAGAACACCTTTCCGGTAGCGATGAGGATCGCCCAGACCACCAACGTCGCGGTGATCGAGAAGGCGATGGTGAGCAGTGCGCCCATCCGATTGGTCTTGAGCTCGTAGCCCGCGCCGGTATCCAGCACGAAGTGGCGCACGCCGGTCGCCATGTGCTGGAACATGCTCCAGGTCAGGCCGATACCCACCAGCTTGGCGAGGATGTTGACGAACGCCTGCGCGCCTTCATGCATGCTCGTCTGATCGGACTGGACGATCCAGTGGTAGAAGACGTCGTAGGCGGCGCCGCTCATCGCGGCGGCGACCAGCCACCAGGTGAAGATCACGCCCCCGCCGATCGCCAGCGCCGTGCCGGTGGCGCGGTGCAGGATGGAGACCAGCATATGCGGGCCCCATTTCCAGATGCTCAAATGCGGGGACAGCGGCCGGGCGGCGTTTCGGGACACGGTCTTTCACCCTCGATCTTATTGTCGGGAGGGTCTTTGGTCCAAACCGTGGCGCGATGCAACATGAATGGCTGGAAAACCAAAGGCCGTTTTTCGGCTTCCTGACGGGCCGTGCATAACGGCTCGTTTACCACTGGGAGCCTATCACAACCGCGAAGCATGACTTGCGGAGTGAGTGCCGAGATGACCTACGCCTCCCCCAGCCGACCCCATCTACGCGATGTGCGGCTGAGCGATCGCGCCGTGCAGGAACGGCTGCAGGCCTATAATGGCGATGGGGCGTTCGGCCGTGCGCTTGGCACCCTGTGGTCGCGCATCGGCGAGGATCTCGTCACCGTGTCGGTCGCCCGCCGCATCGAGATCGGCATCGAGATCGGCCTGGTGCCGGCCCATGATGCCGAGACGTTCCGTACATTCTTCGCCGATCTCCAACGCCGTCGGCTCAGCGGCGTGATCGATGCCGAGTGGGTCCGTTCGATCGCCGCGCAGGGTGGCTTCATCGTCGAGCGCGACGTACCGACTCCGCATGTCGTGCGCCTGATCTTCGAGATGGGCCAGTCGATGCTGGAGCTGGTGCACGAGCGCCATGGCGACGACGACGCCTTCATCCGCGAGGCGGAGGAGACGCTGCGTCGCCTCGGCACGATCGAGCTCGAAATCCTCTTTTCCGAGATTACCAAGATCTACCGCGTCCGCTCCATCGAGGAGCGCGCCAGCGCCGGCACAGCCTTCCGTGAGCAGATGACCGCGATCCTCGGCACGACGCTGACCGATTCGTCCTCGTTGCGCGACCAGACCGTGCAGACATCGCACTCCGCGCGCGGCATGCTGGGCAAGGCCAGCGAGGTCGCCGCCGCCGCCGAGCAATCGGCCGTCGCGATGCGTGAAGCGGCGCAGACCGCCGCCGGCCTGATCCGCGCGATCGAGGATGCCCGCCGTGAGGTCGAGATCGCCGCCGGCGTCGCCACCCGCGCCGCCGACCAGTCCACCCAGGCGGTGGTCGTCGCCGATGCCCTGTCCGGCCATGCCCAGGCGATCGAATCGATCCTCGGCCTGATCCGCGACATCGCGGGGCAGACCAACCTGCTCGCCCTCAACGCCACCATCGAGGCGGCGCGCGCGGGCGATGCCGGCCGCGGCTTCGCGGTGGTCGCGCAGGAGGTGAAGTCACTGGCTTCGCAGACCGCGCGCGCCACTGACGACATCGCCGCCAAGATCGCCGCGATCCAATCCGCCTCGCGCCAGACGCTCGACGTCAACGGCTCGATCCGCGACATCGTGAGCGAGGTGCAGACCTCCGCCCAGCGCATCCGCGAGGCGATGGAGGCGCAGGCGCAGACCGTCACCATGATCACCGCCGCCGTCGACGAGACCGCGCTCGCCGCCGACTCGATGTCCGGCACGATCGCGGCGATCCGCGTCGATACCGAGAGCGTCGCGTCGGACATCGACCGCATCGAATCGGGCTTCCGCTCGGTCGACGACCAGCTCGCCCGGCTGGAGAGCACCACCGGCGAGTTCGTGAACCGCATCGCTGCGTAATTCTTCTTTCCCTCCCTGGAAGGGAGGGGATCTAGGGGTGGGTGTAGGCACGCGATACGGCGGCCTCACCCGACTACTCACCCGTATCGCGCGCCAATACCCACCCCCAACCCTCCCTTGCAGGGAGGGGGCCTTAACGCCTAACCCGCGCTCCCATGACCATCCATATCCTCGCCACCGGCACCAGCCGGGGCATCGGCGCCGCGATCGCAGCGCGACTCGACCGTCCCGGCGTGCGCCTGATCGGCCATGCCAGCCGGCCAGGCGCTGATGGCGCCGTCCCTGCCGACCTGGACGAGCCGGGCGCCGCCGGTGCCCTGTGGGCGGAGGCCCTCGACCGGCTCGACGGCCGCATCGACGTTCTGGTCAACAACGCCGGCATCTTCGAGGCCGCGCCGATCGACCTTCCCGATGCCGACTGGCTCGCCGCATGGGAGCGGACGATGCGGATCAACCTGACAGCATCGGCCGAACTGTGCCGGCTGGCCGTCCAGCATTTCTCCGGGCGGAGCGAGGGCGGCCGCATCGTCAACGTCGCCAGCCGCGCCGCCTATCGCGGTGACTCGCCCGCGCACTGGCACTATGCCGCCTCGAAGGCCGGCATGGTCGCGATGACCAAGTCGATCGCACGGGGCTATGCCGCTCAGAACATCCTCGCCTTCGCGGTCTGCCCCGGCTTCACCATGACCGGCATGGCAGAGGAGTATCTGTCCAGTCGTGGCGGCGACAAACTTCTCGCCGACATCCCGCTCGGCCGCGTGGCCGACCCCGCCGAAGTGGCCGAAACCGTCCGCTGGCTGGCGCTGGATGCGCCTGCCTCCGCGACCGGTTCGGTGATCGATGTGAATGGTGCCTCCTATGTCCGCTGAATCCTGGAAGATCACGCTCCCCTGCACGCGCGAGGAAGGCGAGGCGCTGGCCTTCGCCACCGATCCCTTTCCCGGCATGGAGGAGCCACCCGTGCTCAACACGCTGGAGCCGGACGAGGATCGGCCCGAGGATTGGCTGGTCGAGGCCTATACCGAGGGCAAACCCTCCGCCGCCGTGATCGCGGCGGTGAAGGCGTTGGTGCCGTCCGCAGCGAAGCTCAAGCCCACGGTCGAGAAGGTCGAGGAGCAGGATTGGGTGACGCTCAGCCAGGCCGGGCTGGAGCCGATCCGGGCGGGACGCTTCTACGTCCACACCTCGGCGCATGGCGCGGCGATCCCGTCCGACGCGACGGTGTTCCGCATCGATGCCGGTCGCGCCTTCGGCACCGGGCACCATTACACCACCACCGGCTGCCTGATGATGCTCGACCGGCTGAAGCGGCAGGGCCAGCGCTACCGGATGATCGCCGATGTCGGCACCGGCACCGGCCTGCTGGCCTTCGCGGCGATGGCGCTGTGGCCGCGCGCGCATGCGGTGGCGACCGACATCGACCCCGTCTCGATCGAGGTGACCGCCGAGAACGCCCAGACCAACCGGGTCAATGAGGAGCGGCTTGCGCTCGCGGTGGCGGAAGGCGTCGATCATCCGCTCTATCGCGAGCTTTCGCCTTTCGATCTGGTGATCGCCAACATCCTCGCCCAGCCTCTGATCGAGCTGGCGCCGTCCATCGCCGCAACGATCGCCGACGGCGGCACGCTGATCCTCGCGGGGCTGCTCAACACGCAGGCGGCCGCCGTCACCGCCGCCTATCGCCGCGAGGGGCTGAGGCTGGCCGACACGATCGAGAATGGCGACTGGTCGATCCTGATGCTGCGGAAGCGGCGGCGGGTGCGCTGAGGCCTCGACACGGGGCCTCGCCCGCGCCATGTGAGGCCGCGTGGAACCCAAGCGCATCCTCCTGATCGTCGGCGGCGGCATCGCGGCCTTCAAGGCATGCGAGGTGCTGCGGACCTTGCGCAAGCGCGGCCACACCGTCCGCTGCGTGCTGACGCAGGCGGGGGCGGAGTTCATCACCCCCCTCACCCTCGCCGCGCTCTCCGAACAGCCGGTTCACACCTCGCTCTTCGAGCTGAAGGACGAGGTGGAGATGGGGCATATCGAGCTGAGCCGCGAGGCCGATCTCGTCGTCGTCTGCCCCGCCACCGCCAACCTGATGGCGCGGATGGCAGCGGGCGTCTGCGACGATCTCGCCACCACGCTCCTGCTCGCCACCGACAAGCCGGTGCTGTGCGCGCCCGCGATGAACGTGCGGATGTGGCTGCACCCGGCCACGCAGCGCAACGTCGCACAACTCCGCGCCGACGACGTGATCGTGATGGAGCCGGACGAGGGCCTGATGGCCTGCGGCGAGTTCGGCCCTGGCCGCCTGCCCGAACCCGACGCGATCATCGCGGCGATCGAGGATGCGCTACAGCGGCCGATCCCGGCGCGGCTGCTGAACGTGACACCCGCCCCCGCCAGCAATCCCAGCTATTCCGGCCTGCTGACCGGCCGCAAGATCGTCATCACCGCCGGCCCGACGCATGAACCGATCGACCCGGTGCGCTACATCGCCAACCGCTCGTCCGGAAAGCAGGGTTTCGCGATCGCCGAGGCCTTGGCCCGGCTGGGTGCCGAGGTGACTTTGGTCGCCGGCCCGGTCACCCTCCCCACCCCGCCCGCCGTGAAGCGCGTGGATGTCGAGAGCGCGCGAGAGATGCAGGCGGCGGTGGAGCGCGCGCTCCCCGCCGATGCCGCGATCATGGTCGCCGCCGTGGCGGACTGGCACATCGATGCCGCCGCGCAGAAGATCAAGAAGCAGCCGGACGGCACACCGCCCGCGCTCGCGTTGGTGCAGAACCCGGACATCCTCGCCGGCGTTGCCCGCTCGGCCAGACGCCCCCACCTCGTCATCGGCTTCGCGGCCGAGACCAACGACGTGGTCGCCTACGCGCAAGCCAAGCTGGCCTCGAAGGGCTGCGACTGGATCGTCGCCAACGACGTCTCCGGGGACGTGATGGGGGGCGACACGAACAGCATCCACCTCGTCACCCGCGACGGCGTCGAGGATTGGCCCAATCTTCCCAAGCAGGCGGTGGCGGAGCAGCTAGCCGCCCGTATCGCCGACGCGTTCACGGAGCCCCGATGATCGAAATCCAGCTCAAGCGCCTGCCGCATGGCGAAGGCCTGCCCGCGCCCGCTTACGCCACCACCGGCGCCGCAGGCCTCGACATCGTGTCGGCAGAAGACATCGTGCTCGGGCCGGGCGACCGCCATGCCGTCGCGACCGGCTTCGCGGTGGCGATCCCGGCCGGCTACGAGATCCAGGTCCGCCCGCGCTCCGGCCTCGCGCTCAAGCACGGCGTCACCTGCCTCAATACGCCGGGCACGATCGATGCGGACTATCGCGGCGAGGTGAAGGTGATCCTCGCCAATCTCGGCGCAGAGCCGTTCGAGGTGAAGCGCGGCGAGCGCGTCGCGCAGCTGGTTCCCGCCGAGGTGACGGCGGCGCGCTTCCTCGAGGTCGAGACGCTGGACGAGACGGCGCGCGGGGCCGGCGGCTTCGGCTCGACGGGGCGCCACTCGCTCCCTTGAGAGACATGATCCTCACCGACGCCCAGCTCGATCGCTACGCCCGCCACATCGTCCTCAAGGAGATCGGCGGCGGCGGGCAGACGCGCCTGCTCAACGCGCATGCGCTGATCGTCGGCGCGGGCGGCATCGGATCGCCGGTGATCCAGTATCTCGCCGCCGCCGGCGTGGGCAAGCTCACGGTGGTGGACGACGACATCGTCTCGCTCTCCAACCTCCAGCGCCAGACGCTGTTCGCGACGCGCGACGTCGGCGCCAAGAAGGTGGTCGCCGCCGCCAACGTGGTGCAGCGGATGAACCCCGACGTGCGCTTCCTGCCGGTCGATCGCCGGCTCGATGCCGACAGTGCCGCCCGCCTGCTCGACGGCATCGACGTGGTGGTGGACGGCACCGACAATTTCGCCACGCGCCTGATCGTCGCCGACGCGGCCACGGCGGCGCGCGTGCCCCTGGTCTCGGCGGCAGTCGGCCAGTTCGAGGGCCAGCTCGCCGTCTATCGCGGGTGGGAAGACGGGCGGCCCTGCTACCGCTGCCTCGTCGGCAACGATCCCGATCGACCGGATGTGAGCTGCGCCGATCAGGGCGTGCTCGGCGCGCTGACCGGCGTGCTCGGCAGCCTCGCGGCGATCGAGGCGGTGCGCCAGATCGTTCCCTTCGGCGAGGAGACGGCGGGCAAATTGCTGCTGGTCGATGCGCTGGCCTTCCGCTTCCGCACCATCGCGGTGCCCAAGGATCCGGGGTGCCGGTGCGCGGCCTGACCGTCATCGTGACGCGCCCCCAGGGCCTGCGCGCCGCGCTCGAACTGGCGGCGGCCAACGCGGCGCTGGACGGGCCTGCCCGCATCTTCGCGCAGGGCGAAGCGGTGGCGGCGCTGGCGCAGCCGATGCTGGACGGCCACGACGAGGATTACCGCGCCGCCGGCCTGCCGATCCTCGGCGAGCTGTGCGAGGAGGCGCTCGCGCTGGGCGTCGGCATCATCGCCTGCCAGAGCGGGCTGGCCCTGATGGGGATCACCGCCGATCAGCTCGACACGCGGGTGGAATATGGTGGCCCGGTCGGCGTGCTGGCGGGGCTGGGCGAGGATCGCCTCGTCACTATTTGAGCGGCGAAGATCAGCCGAGAGGGAGCCATCCATGCCTGCGTCCCCCACCCCGCAAGACTGGCCGCCGCTGCCCCCGATCCGGACGGGCATAAGGGGCCGTTGCCCGCGCTGCGGCGAGGGCCGGCTGTTCGACGGCTTCCTCACGCTGCGCGACCATTGCGATCGTTGCGGGCTGGATTACGGCTATGCCGACCCTGCCGACGGGCCGGCCTTCTTCGTGATCTGCTTCGGCTGCGTGCCCGCCGTGATCTTCACCCTGTGGATCGAGCTTCATTTCGATCCGCCGCTCTGGGTGCATCTGGTGACGAGCCTGCCCTTCCTGTTGCTCACCTGCATCCTGCCGCTTCGTCCGCTCAAGGGCTGGCTCATCTGCAGCCAGTATTTCTTCAAGGCCGGCGAGGGGCGGCTGGCGGCCGACGAGAAGGACGGGCGATGATTGCGCTAAATCCTTGACCCGCGTCTTCCTCTCCTTTTCCGTGCTCATCGCGCTGGCCGCCTGTTCCGATGGCCGTCCGGCGCATCGCGTCGCCTCCGATGCG
>BACX01000013.1 GCA_000333335.1 Sphingomonas-like bacterium B12
CTCGGGCGGAACCTCCCGCGCCCATCGCGCCGAGGGCGGCGGCGGCGTCGGAACCTCGGCGGGCTTCGGCAGATAGCGATCGAACCGCCCTGCCCTGAACGCCTGCATGGCCAGAGTCGCGCCGAAGGCCAGCGTGAACACGATCAGCCCGAAGAGGATGCCGCCGAAGAAGCGCCGCAGCGCCTGGAGCCGATCCGCCCGCCGCGCACTCCGCGCGCGCCCCACCTCGTCATAGCCGACCTGTTCCAGCACGAAGCGCCGCCAATCCTGGCTCGGATCGGCACCGCTGCCGCTGTGCGGCTCCAGTCTGGACCGCCGGAGGATATCCCTATGGGGCATGGCGGGCCGCACGATAGCCCGCCAGACTTTGCCAAAGTGTTGACGCCGCCGGAACGAAGCCGGCGGCGCAACCTGATCAGTAAACGCGCGCCTTCGGCTTGATGTAGCTCACGTCGTCGGTGAGCGTGTAGTCGTGGACCGGGCGGTAATCGATCTTCACCAGATCCTTCGAGCCGTTCGCATAGTCGAACCAGGCGATCGTGTGCTTCATCCACTCGGCGTCGTCGCGCTTGGGGAAATCCTCGTGCATGTGCGCACCGCGGCTTTCCTTGCGGTTGGCGGCCGAGTGCATCGTGATCACCGCCTGCGGAAGCATGTTGTCCAGCTCCAGTGTCTCGATCAGATCGGTGTTCCAGATCAGCGAGCGATCCGAAACCTGTACGTCGGCGAGCTTCGCATAGACCTCGTCGATATGCTTCTGGCCCTCGCTCAGCAGCGCGGTGTCGCGGAACACGGCGGCGTGCTTCTGCATCGTGCGCTGCATGTCGCCACGGATATCGGCCGTCTTGGTCGATCCGCTGGCGTTGCGGTAATGATCGAGGCGGGCGAGCGCCTTGTCGTCCGCCGCCGTCACGATCGGACCGTGTTTGCTGTTCGGCTGGACCTGTTCCGCGATGCGGAAGCCGGTCGCGCGGCCGAACACCACGAGATCGATCAGCGAGTTGGAGCCGAGGCGGTTGGCGCCGTGCACCGACACGCAGGCCGCCTCGCCCACCGCGAACAGGCCGGGCACCACGCTATCCGGATCGCCATCCTTCAGCGTCACGACCTCGCCGTGATAGTTACAGGGGATGCCGCCCATATTGTAGTGGACGGTGGGCGTCACCGGCAGCGGCTGGCGCGTCAGGTCGACGCCGGCGAAGATCTTGCCGGTCTCGGTGATACCCGGAAGCCGCTCGTGCAGCACCTTGGGATCGATATGATCGAGGTGGAGGTAGATGTAGGCGCCGTCCGGGCCGACGCCGCGGCCTTCGCGCATCTCCATCGCCATCGAGCGGGCGACGACGTCGCGCGAGGCAAGATCCTTGGCGGACGGGGCATAGCGCTCCATGAAGCGCTCGCCCTCGGAGTTGGTGAGATAGCCGCCCTCGCCGCGCGCGCCCTCGGTGATCAGCACGCCCGCGCCGTAGATGCCGGTCGGATGGAACTGGACGAACTCCATGTCCTGCAGCGGCAGGCCGGCGCGCAGCACCATGCCGCCGCCGTCGCCGGTGCAGGTGTGGGCCGATGTCGCCGAAAAATACATGCGGCCGCCGCCGCCCGTCGCCAGCACGGTGG
>BACX01000012.1 GCA_000333335.1 Sphingomonas-like bacterium B12
GGCATCCGCCGATAATCCTGTCGCGTCACGACCTTGCCCGGCAGATGCCCTCCGCCATTGGTGCACATCTGCTTGAAGAGCGGCACGGGTTCGAGCGACGCCGGTTCCGGAAACTGCGCCATCGCAGGCGCAACCAGAGCGGCCATGCCGCACACCATCGCGATCGAACGAACCCGTGCCATCACAACACTCCTCAGTTGAGGCTGGAGTCGATGCCCTTGCACGCCACCAGCAGCTCCTTCACGGCGTCGACCGACACCTGCAGGTTGCCCTTGGCCTCCTCGTCGAGCTCGATCTCGACGACCTTCTCGACGCCGCCCGCGCCGATCACCGCCGGCACGCCGACATAGAGACCGTCGACACCGTACTCACCGGACACATAGGCCGCGACAGGGAGGATGCGCTTCTGATCGTTGAGATAGGCCTCGGCCATCGCGATGCCCGAAGCGGCCGGCGCGTAGAAGGCCGAACCGGTCTTGAGCAGGCCGACGATCTCGCCGCCACCGCCGCGCGTGCGCTTCACGATCTCGTCGATCTTCTCCTGGGTGGAGAGGCCCATCTTGACGAGATCCGGCACCGGGATGCCGTTGACCGTCGAATACTGGACCACCGGCACCATCGTGTCGCCGTGGCCGCCGAGAACGAAGGTGTTCACGTCGCGGATCGAGACGCCGAACTCCTGCGCGAGGAAGGTCGAGAAGCGCGCCGAGTCGAGCACGCCCGCCATGCCGACCACCTTGTTGTGCGGCAGGCCGGAGAATTCGCGCAGCGCCCACACCATCGCATCCAGCGGGTTGGTGATGCAGATCACGAAGGCGTCGGGCGCGTGCGCCTTGATGCCCTCGCCCACCGCCTTCATCACCTTCAGGTTGATGCCGAGCAGGTCGTCGCGGCTCATGCCGGGCTTGCGCGGCACGCCGGCGGTGACGATGATCACGTCGGCGCCGGCGATGTCGGCATAATCGTTGGTGCCGGTGATCTTCGCGTCGAAGCCCTCGACCGGGCCGCACTGCGAGAGATCGAGCGCCTTGCCCTGCGGCACGCCGTCCACGACGTCGAACAGGACGATGTCGCCAAGCTCCTTCTGGGCGGCGATGTGCGCGAGCGTGCCGCCGATGTTGCCGGCGCCGATGAGCGCGATCTTCTTGCGTGCCATTATGCCTCCACGGGTAGAACTGAACGTGGGCGCGGCCGCGCGAGAACCGGCGGCCAGCCGGAAAAGCGGGGTCCACCTAGACCCATGATCGCGCGGGGGCAACCGCTCTGACAGCGCTTTCTGTGGTTTTTTGTTGCGGCTGCTCACACGCCCGGCGCGGGCGGCTCTCCATCGGACACGTAACGGCGTTCACCGGTCCCGCCATCGACCCATACCGTCATCGCCTGGCCCGTCTCCGGATCGACGAAACGCTCGCCCGTGGGACGGAAGCGCGCGTCGGGCGAAAGCCCCGCCCGGCCGGCATGATAGCGCCGCTCGTACATGCACCCGAAGGCGAAGAAGAGGGCCACCGCCAACACCGGCCAGCCGGCGCGATCCTGCCAGGTCAGCGCCAGCCCGAAGGCGACGAACACGATCGAGACGACGGCGATGACCGATCGCAGCATCGCCTCAGGCTTCCGGCTCGATGATCACGGCGGTGCCGTAGGCGACGACCTCGTTCATCGTCTCGCCGATCGATCCCGAGTCGAACCGCATCATCACGACGGCGTTGCCGCCCATCAGCGTGGCGTTCTGGATCAGGCGATCGATCGCGTGACGGCGGGTCTCCTCGACCAGCGACGTATATTCCTTGATCTCGCCGCCGACGATCGATCGCAATCCGGCCGCGATGTTGCCGCCGATCCCGCGCGACCGCACGACCACGCCGAATACCTGCCCCAGCGTCGCGACGGTCCGGTGGCCGGCGACTTTCTCGGTGGTGGAAACGATCACGCCTTCGGGCATCGGAGCCTCCCTTGCATAAGACGCAGGAGGATTACGCCACGCCGTGGCCCTTCGCCAGATAATCCGCCGACTGCATTTCCATGAGGCGCGAGACGGTGCGCTCGAACTCGAAGGCGTCGTCGCCGCCCGCATAGAGTTTCGCGGGTTCGGCATCGGCGGCGGCGAGCAGTTTCACGCCATGTTCGTACAGCGTATCGACCAGCAGCTTGAAGCGCGCCGCCTCGTTGCGCCGGTCGGCGTCGAACCGCGGCACGCCGACCACGATCACCGTATGATAGCGCCGCGCGATGGCGAGATAGTCGGGCACGCCGCGCGGCTCGCGGCACAGGCGCGCATAAGAGAAGACCGCGACGCCCTTCAGGCTCTTGGGCACGTGCAGAGTTCGGCCGCCCGGCACCGCGATATCCTCCGACGGCACGTTGGCGCGATCCTCGACCGGGAAATCGGTGAGGCGGAAGAAGGCGCGGCTCAGCGCCTCGGTCGCGGCCTTGCCGTTGGGCACGTACCAGGTCGGAAAGCCCGCGAGGCGCGCGAGGCGGTAATCGGTCTCTCCGTCCAGCGCGATCACGTCGAGCTTCTGCTCCAGCAGCGCGATGAAGGGCAGGAAATGCTCGCGATTGAGGCCATTCTTGTAGAGATCGGCGGGCGCGCGGTTGGACGTCGCCACCACCGTGACGTCATGGCTCATGATCCGCGTGAACAGGCGGCTGAGGATCATCGCGTCGGCCGAGTTGGTGACGATCATCTCGTCGAACGCCAGCAGCCGCGCCTCTTCCGCGATCGCGTCGGCC
The DNA here is from genome assembly GCA_000333335.1 of Sphingomonas-like bacterium B12. GTDB lineage: Bacteria > Pseudomonadota > Alphaproteobacteria > Sphingomonadales > Sphingomonadaceae > Solisphingomonas. The sequence continues at coordinate 2,734 of BACX01000012.1, forward strand.
ACCGGCATCACCGGGTCCGCCACCTCGCGCGATCGCTCGACGCGCAGCCGCTCGTGCACCTCCTGCATGAACTCGTGGAAGTGGACGCGGCGCTTCTGCCGGATGTCGGTCTGCGCGAAGAACAGGTCCATCAGCATGGACTTGCCGCGACCCACCCCGCCCCAGAGATAGAGACCCTTCACCGGCTCCGGCCGCTTGCCGAGCACCCGCCACAGCACCGTGCCGCGCTTGGGCGCCTGCTCCAGCGCCGCCGCACAGGCGTCGAGCCGCTGGGCGATGGCGCGCTGGGCGGGATCGGGGCGCAACTCGCCGGTGGAGACCAGCGCGTCGTAGCGGGAAAGGACGCGGCTCATCGCTTCAGCCCGCCGGGCGGGACATCTTGCGCAGCGTCGCCTGATAGGTGAGCACCACGCGATCGCCCTGCTCCAGCTGCCCGCGCACGAACATCAGCCTGCCAGTCTCGCTCACGATCTCCACCACGCAATCGAGCGGCATGTCGGGGCTGCCGGGCGCGACGAACTGGGTGGAGATGCCCAACGTCACCGAGTGGCCGCCCATCGGCAGCCGCCCCGCCGCAATCGGGCCCATGAAGATAGCGTGATCGAGGAAGGCCAGCATGAAACCACCGTGCAGCGCATCGGCGTTGTTGGTGCGATCGAAACCGGTCTCGATGCGGACACGCGAGACGCTTTCGCTCTCCCTGCGCGCCCGGATCCCGCGAAAGATGCTGTTGAAGCGGCCGTCGTCGTAGGTGACGCCGACGAAGCCCTCGGCGTCGGCGGCCTCCATGCGAGGCTCGCCGGCGCCGTCACCCATTCCGGGGCTGATCGCCATGGATCAGACCGCGCGCTCGACTTCCATCTTCTTGATCTCCGCGATCGCCTTGGCGGGCGAGAGACCCTTCGGGCAGACGTTCGCGCAATTCATGATGGTGTGGCAGCGATACAGGCGGAACGGATCTTCCAGCTCGTCAAGGCGCTCGCCGGTCATCTCGTCGCGCGAGTCGGCCAGCCAGCGATACGCCTGGAGCAGGATCGCCGGGCCGAGGAAGCGATCGGAGTTCCACCAGTAGCTCGGGCACGAGGTCGAGCAGCAGGCGCACAGGATGCACTCGTAGAGGCCGTCCAGCTTCTCGCGATCCTCGGGCGACTGCAGGCGCTCCTTGCCGGCGGGCGCGGGCGTCACGGTCTGCAGCCACGGCTTGATCGAGGCATATTGCGCGTAGAAGTGGGTGAGGTCCGGAACGAGATCCTTCACCACGTCCTGGTGCGGCAGCGGCGTGATCTGCAGTTCGCCCTTCCCGCCGCCGCAATCCTCGATCGCGGTGGTGCAGGCGAGACCGTTCTTGCCGTCCATGTTCATCGCGCACGACCCGCAGATGCCCTCGCGGCACGAACGGCGGAAGGTGAGCGTCGGATCGACCTCGTTCTTGATCTTGATCAGCGCGTCCAGCACCATCGGACCGGTCTCGTCCAGATCCAGCTCGTAGCGGTCGTAGCGCGGATTCTCGCCCGAGTCGGGATCGTAGCGGTAGATCTTGAAGCTGCGCTTCTTGGCTCCGCCGGACGTGGACTTGTAGGTCTTGCCCTTGCCCTTGATCTTCGAGTTCGCGGGGAGAGAGAATTCGGCCACGAGACGATCCTTTCGCGTTCGCTTCCCCGTTAGCGCCCCGTGGCCGCGTGTCAAACCGCTATGTTGCACCGCGCTAAACGGATAGGGCCGGGAGGCCGCTGACCGGGCGAGGCGAAGCCCGTTGCAGGACGCCATGCGAATGTCTTTTCTAGAATTCCGATAGACATAAACGAAATTTGCCGACTTCATCGCAAGGATTAGGAGGTCCATCTCTCAGGCCAAGGACGGCGTCCTTGCCGCCCATCAAATGGAGACACACAATGAGCCAGGCCCTTTCCGGCAAGACGGCGCTAGTCACCGGCGGATCGCGCGGCATCGGCGCGGCGATCGCCAAGCGGCTCGCCGCCGACGGCGCGACCGTCGCCCTCACCTATGGCGGCAACAAGAACGCGGCCGAAGCCGTTGTCGCGGAGATCGTCGCGGCCGGCGGCACCGCGCATGCCATCCAGGCGGATTTCCGCGATCAGGCGGCGGTGGCCGCCGCGGTCGACAGCGCGGCGGCGACGCTGGGCGGGATCGACATCCTCGTCCACAATGCCGGCGTGCTCGAACTGGCGCCGGTCGGTGCGCTGACCGCCGAACAATATCGCCACTCGTTCGACGTCAATGTCGATGCCGTGTTCACCGCCACCACCGCCGCGATCCCGCATATCCGCGATAACGGGCGGATCCTGATCGTCGGCAGCGTCAACGGCCACTTCATGCCGATGCAGGGCGGATCGGTCTACGGCGCCACGAAGGCGGCGGTCGCCGGCCTGGCACGCGG
>BACX01000011.1 GCA_000333335.1 Sphingomonas-like bacterium B12
CGTCGATCGGCGCCGGCAGGGTCAGGCCGACGCCGGGCTTCAGGATATGGACGTAGCGGCCGAAACGGGTGACCACACCGACATCCTGCGGCGCGATGCGGTGCAGGCTGGTGGAGAACAGCCAGAGCGCCACGAACGCGACGATCGCATAGCCCCAGATCGGCCGGCCGCCGCCGGGCAGGCCGCCGAAGCGATCGCGACCGCGCCGGATCAGTTCCTCCA
>BACX01000010.1 GCA_000333335.1 Sphingomonas-like bacterium B12
CGCCGATCGTCGATCTCGACTGGCGACCGACCCGCTGGCTGGCCAACCGCCTCCACGTCGATCGCCTGGCGTCCGATCTCGTCATCCTGAAGCGGCTGCCGAAGCTGCGCCCCAGCCGCCCAGGCGCGCCGATCCTGCCCGATTACCGCATCCATATCGGCGCGCTGGACCTGCGCTTGCGGCTGGAGGCGGGGGTGGCCGGCCCGCAGCGCCGCCTCGTCCGCATCGTCGGCAAGGCGGATACCGGCAACGGCCGCGCGGTGATCGGCCTGCGCGGCGCCTCGTCCGCCGGTGATCGCCTGACTTTCGCGCTGGATACCGAGCCGGACAAGGATCTGTTCGATCTCGACGCGCGGCTCGCCTCGCCCGGAGACGGTGTCGTCCCCGGCCTGCTGGGTTCGAAGAAGCCGATGGCGGTGGTGGTCGGCGGCGAGGGCAATTGGAGCGGATGGAAGGGGCGCGGCCTGTGGACGGTCGGCGGCCACCGCATCGGCGCGCTTATGCTCCGGCAGGACAAGGGGCATTACGCGCTGTCCGGCCGGCTGACGCTGGGGACGATCACGGGCGGCAAGGCGCAGCGCCTGACCAACCCCTCGATCCTCGTATCGGGGGAGGCGCGCTATGCCGGCCGCCGGCTCGACGGATCGCTCAAGCTGGCCTCGCCGCAAGTCGCTGTGATCGCGCGCGGAGCGATCGATCTGGCGCGCGGGGCCTACGATCCGCTCAAGGTCGATGCGCTGCTGCTCCAGCCGGCGGCTTTGTTCCCCAACATGACCGGGCACGGCATCCGCATCCACGCCGAGCTGGACGGCCCGTTCAAGACCGCGCGTTTCCGCTACGACGCGACCTCGCCGCAATTTGCCTTCGACAAGACCGGCTTCGAGCAGGTGCGGGCGGAGGGCGCCGGCCATGTCGGCGGCAAGGATCTGGCGTTGCCGATCAAGCTGACTGCGCGGCGCGTCACCGGCGTGGGCGATGTGGCGGGCGGCATCCTCGCCAATATGGACATACAGGGCGTCCTCCACATCACGCCCAAGGTGCTGACCGGCGAGGGGCTGACGCTCCGGTCGGACAAGCTCAACGGCAAGGTCGCCCTGTTCGTCGACCTGGTCGGCGGCAAATACTGGGTGGATCTGTCCGGCGGGCTGCAGCGCTACCTGATCCCCGGCCTCGGCATCGTCGACGTGCTGACCGAACTGAAGGTCACGCCCACCGCCGATCTCAAGCAGTCGATCGTCTCGGGGCGCGGGCGTGCGTGGGTGCGCAGGTTCGACAACGCCTTCCTGAAATCGCTGGCCGGCGGGCTACCGACGCTCGACACGCAGCTGACCCGTACGCCCGACGGCATCCTCCACTTCGCCAACCTCAGGCTCACCGCACCCGCCATCACCATCACCGGCAGCGGCACGCGCCAGAAGGATGGCAGCATCCAGTTCACCGGGCAGGGCAAACAGGCGACCTACGGCACCTTCCGCCTCGGCCTCGGCGGGCAGATCGACCATCCCAAGGTGGCGCTGCTGCTCGATCGCCCGCTGGAGGCACTGGGGCTGGATCAGGTGAAGCTCGATCTCGATCCCGTGCCGCAGGGCTTCGCGATGCAGGCGGTGGGCGAATCGACGCTCGGGCCGTTCACCGCCACCGGTACGATCGATGCGCCGCCGGGCGGCACCACCGTCATCCACATGGGCGCGCTGAACGTCAGCGGCACCATGGCGAAGGGCGATCTTCGCGCCGATCCGGGCGGCTTCACCGGGCAGCTCGCGCTGACGGGCGGCGGACTGGGCGGCACGCTCGATTTCTCGCCCGTCGGCACGCAGCAGCGCATCGTCGGCCACGTCACCGCCGATCGCGCGCGCCTGGCCGGCGACTTCGATGCCAGCGTGCGCAAGGGCAAGCTCGATCTCGACTTGCTGCTCGATCCCGCCGGCACCCATGTCGATGCGACGGTGGCGGCGCAGGGCCTGCGGCGTGGATCGATCTTCCTCGCCCGCCTCGCCGCCAACGCGAAGCTGCGGGGCGGGATCGGCGACGTGCGCGCCTCGGTCGCCGGATCGCGGGGGCGCGCCTTCTCCTTCCAGACCGACACGCATATCGCCGCCGAAAGCTATACGGTGCGCGGGCAGGGGCAGGTGGATGGCCGACCGGTCGCGCTCGCCACGGCCGCAGTGCTGCGCCATGTCGGCGATGCCTGGGTGATCGCGCCGACCAGCCTGTCCTTCTCGGGCGGGAGCGCCACGGTGGCGGGCCGTTTCGGCGCTCAAGCGACCAGCTTCGAGGCGAGCCTCGATGCCATGCCGCTTTCGGTGCTCGACATGTTCAAGCCCGGTCTCGGCCTGTCCGGGCAGGCGACGGGCCGCGTCTCCTACGCGGTGGCGGCGCCGGGCGCGCTGCCCACCGGCAGGGCCGATCTGCGCGTGCGGGGCCTGAGCCGCGCCGGCCTGATCCTGTCTTCGAAGCCGGTCGACATGGGGCTGGCGGCGGTGATGGACGGCGGCAAGGTCGCCGCGCGCGCCGTCGCGACCAGCGGGGGCCAGGTGATCGGCCGCGCGCAGGCCCGGCTCTCGCCGATCGGCGGCGGCGCGACGCTGGCCGACCGGCTGCTCTCGGCACCGCTCTTCGCGCAGCTGCGCTACAACGGCCCGGCCGATACGCTCTGGCGCCTCTCGGGTGTCGAGACGATCGACCTCTCCGGCCCGGTCGCGATCGGCGCGGACGTCGGCGGCACGCTGCGCAATCCCTCGATCCGCGGCTCGCTGGTGACGCAGGCGGCGCGGCTGGAGAGCGCGACGCTGGGCACCGTGATCGAGAAGATCCGCGCCACCGGCCGCTTCGACGGGTCCAAGCTGCTGATCGACCAGTTTGCCGGCGCCACCCGCGACAACGGCACGCTCACCGGCCGCGCCAGCTTCGATTTCGCCGGCGCCAAGGGGCTTGGCATGGACATCGCGCTCACCGCCAACCACGCCGTGCTGCTGGCCCGCGACGATATCGGCGCCACCGTCACCGGCCCGCTCACCATCAGGTCGGACGGCAAGGGCGGCACGATCGCGGGCGACGTGAAGCTCGATCGTTCCTCATACCGTTTCGGCAAGGCGGCGCAGCAGGGTGTGCCGCACCTCGCGGTCAAGGAACTCAATCGCGAGGATTATGATGACGAGGAGACGGCGCTCGTCCCTTGGACGCTCGACATCAAGACGGATGCGCGCAACCAGCTCTTCGTGCGCGGGCTGGGGCTGGACAGCGAGTGGCGCGGCAAGCTGGCGATCGCCGGATCGGTCGACAACCCGGCGATCACGGGGCGCATCGATCTCGTCCGGGGCAATTACGAGTTCGCTGGCCGCCGCTTCGATCTCGATCGCGGAATCATCCGCTTCGGCGGTGGCGTGCCGGTCGATCCGGCGCTCGACATCGTGGCGAAGGCAAGCATCCAGGGGGTCAGCGCCTCGATCCAGGTCAGCGGCACGGGGCTGAAGCCCGAGATCAGCTTCACCTCGACGCCCGCGCTGCCCGAGGACGAACTGCTCTCGCGCCTGCTGTTCGGCACGTCGATCGCCAATCTCTCGGCGCCCGAGGCGCTGCAGCTAGCGGCGGCGGTGAACGGGCTGCGCACCGGTGGCAAGGGCAGCCTCGATCCGATCAACGCGATCCGCAAGGTGGCGGGGCTGGATCGACTACGGATCGAGCCGGCCGACATCACCACCGGCCAGAAGACGTCGGTCGCGGCGGGAAAATATATCGGCAAGCGGCTGTATGTGGAGCTTGTCACCGACGGGCAGGGCTATTCGGCGACGCGGCTGGAGTTTCAGGTGACGCGCTGGCTGTCCCTGCTCTCCACCATCTCGACGATCGGCCGGCAGAGCGCCAACATCCGCGTTTCCAAGGATTATTGAGCGAGCCGGCGCAGCCGCTCGGGCAGGCGGGCGAGGATCGCGCGCTTCTCGGCATCGCCGGCGGTGGTCCAGCCGCCGATCTCCCCGATCGTCCGCCCGCACCCCTCGCACCAGCCGGTGGTGGGATCGAGCCGGCAGACCTGGGTGCAGGGCGAGGGGACCATGGCCCCCTGTGTCACCGTGCGCGCAGCGACACAATCCAGTCCGGCGCCTTGATCGCCAGCCAGGCGACGACCGCACCGGCCAGCACATCGCTATAATAATGGCCGCCGATCGGCACCGTCGCGGCGATCATCGCGAGGTTGAGCGCCAGCATCGGCCAGCGCGCCCAGCGGATCGCCCAGAACCCCCAGGCGAGCAGGATCGCGCCCGCCGTATGGAAGCTCGGAAACTCGACGATGCCGTCGAGCGCGGACGGGTCGAGCCGCAGCGTGTCGTGCGTGCGCAGGGCCATCAGCAGGTCGCTCCATCCGGTGCTGGCGCCGACCGACGGCACGACATCGTGGCCGATGCCGTAATAAGCGAAGGCGCCGACGCAAGGCGTGAAGACGAACACCGCGCTGATCAGGCTGAGCGCGATCGTCCAGCTCAGGATGAAGCGCGGGCAGCGCTCGATCCGGCCGGTCACGCAGCAGAGCAGGATCAGCAGGCTGCCTTGCCACTGCAGGCTCGCATAGACCTGCGTGGCATGGTGCATCAGGGCGGAGTGGCGGCCGATGGCGAGCACGGTGTCGCGCCAGTTCAGGCCGGGAAGGATGAAGCGATCGGCGGTGTCCATCCAGCCGTCGAGGAACGGCGCGTTGCTCCGTGCCGCGACGCAGGTGGCGAGGATGCCGGTGAGGCAGGCGACGTTGAGTAGCGCCCAGGATTCGATCGCCGTCGCGATCCGCACCCACCCGCGCAGCCTGAGGCACACCGCGCCCCAACTGCATAGCCCGCACACGGCGAGGAAGGCACCGACGAGCACCGCATCGATCGACAGGCCGGTCAGCGGCATCGCGACGATCAGCACCGCCCAGGCGATACCGAGCGCGGCATAGACCGGCATCATGCGCCGGTCGAAGGCAGTACGCGCCGCCGGCTGCGGGGTCGTCTCGAAGGTCGCGAAAGCGGGCTGCTCCATGCCCGCCGCATAGCGCGGCGGGGTTAAGATTTCGGGATCAGCAGGGCTTGAACAGGCCCTTGGAGTCCCGGCAGAGCTTCGCCTTGCGGATGATCGCGGGTCTGGCGGGTCTATCCGGTTTCGCGGCCGGCACGTCATCATCGGCACGCGCAGAGGCCGCAGGCGTGGACCCGTTCGGCGCGCGCTCATGCCTTTCGGCCTTCCTGCTCCCCATGCCGGGCGGGCAGGGCGTGAACAGCCCTTTGGAATCGCGGCACAGCGGCGCCGCCTGGACGGCCCCGGCGCAGACCAGCCCAAGCGTGGCGGTAAGGATCAGGCGCATCTCAATTCCCCACAAAAGCAGAGCGCCCCGAAGTCTCCTCCGGGGCGCCCGCATTTCCATGATCGTGCGTGGAGCCGATCAGGCCGAATAGTACATGTCGTACTCGACCGGCGACGGGGTCATTTCCCAGCGCGCCACGTCGGCCCACTTCAGCTCGGCATAGGCCTCGATCTGGTCCTTGGTGAACACGCCGCCCTTGAGCAGGAAGTCGTGATCGGCCTCGAGCGAGTTCAGCGCCTCGCGCAGCGAGCCGCACACGGTCGGCACCTGGGCCAGCTCTTCCGGCGGCAGGTCGTACAGGTTCTTGTCCATCGACTCGCCCGGATGGATCTTGTTCTCGATCCCGTCGAGGCCGGCCATCAGCAGCGCCGCGTAGCAGAGATACGGATTGGCCAGCGCGTCCGGGAAGCGGAACTCGACGCGCTTCGCCTTGGCGCCCGCGCCGTAGGGGATACGGCAGGAGGCCGAGCGGTTGCGCGACGAATAGGCCAGCAGCACCGGCGCCTCGTAGCCCGGCACCAGGCGCTTGTAGCTATTGGTGGTCGGGTTGGTGAAGGCGTTGAGTGCCTTGGCGTGCTTGATCACGCCGCCGATGAAGTAGAGGCACATGTCCGACAGGCCGGCATAGCCGTCACCCGCGAACAGCGGCTTGCCGCCGTCCCAGATCGACATGTGGGTGTGCATGCCCGAGCCGTTATCTTCCTTGATCGGCTTCGGCATGAAGGTCGCGGTCTTGCCGTAGGCATGGGCGACCTGATGCACGACATACTTGTAGATCTGCATGCGGTCGGCGGTGGTCACCAGCGTGCCGAAGGTGAGGCCGAGCTCGTGCTGCGCGGCCGCCACCTCGTGATGGTGCTTGTCGCAGGGCAGGCCCATTTCGAGCATGGTCGAGACCATCTCGCCGCGGATGTCGACGGCCGAATCGACCGGGGCGACCGGGAAGTAGCCGCCCTTGGCGCGCGGACGGTGGCCGAGGTTGCCGCCCTCATATTCGCGGCTCGAATTGCCCGGCAGCTCGATGTCGTCGATCTTGTAGTAGCTGGTCGAGTAGCTGTTCTCGAAACGCACGTCGTCGAACATGAAGAATTCGGCTTCCGGGCCGACATAGATGGTGTCGCCGATGCCGGTGGACTGCAGGAACGCCTCGGCGCGCTTGGCGGTCGAGCGCGGGTCGCGGGCGTAGAGCTCGCCGGTCGACGGCTCGACGATGTCGCACACCAGGATCAGCATCGGGGTGGCGGAGAAGGGATCGACCCACACCGCGTCCAGATCCGGCTTCAGGATCATGTCGGACTCGTTGATGGCCTTCCAGCCCTCGATCGAGGAGCCGTCGAACATCAGGCCGTCGGTCAGCTCGTCCTCGCCGATCACGCCGGCGACCATGGTCAGGTGCTGCCACTTGCCCTTGGGATCGGTGAAACGGAGATCGACCCATTCGATCTCCTTTTCCTTGATGAGCTTCAGAACGTCAGAGGCGCTGTTCGCCATGATGGGGTGCCCTTTCCCGCTTTTGGTAGATGATGGTTGGTTGAACTCAGACGGCGTCCGCGTCGCGCTCGCCGGTGCGGATGCGGATCGCGGTGTCGACAGGGAGAACGAAGATCTTGCCGTCGCCGATGCGGCCGGTCTGCGCCGCGTTCTGGATGGCCTCCACGACCTTGTCGGCCAGGGCATCGTCGACGACGACCTCCAGCTTTACCTTGGGGAGGAAATCCACGACATATTCGGCGCCGCGATAGAGCTCGGTATGGCCCTTCTGGCGGCCGAAACCCTTGGCCTCGGTAACGGTGATGCCCGACACGCCCACCTCGTGCAGGGCTTCCTTCACCTCGTCCAGCTTGAACGGTTTGATGATCGCTTCGATCTTCTTCATGTCGTCGTGCGCTCCCTCCCCGCGAGCGTTGCTGCGGGTTCAATAAGCGTGCCATGTGCGGAGTCGCAAGCGGGGCGCGGCTCGCACGTGCAGCATTTGGCGAGTCTGCCTGATGACTGAGCAAAAATCGACTCCCTTGCACGCTTTTTAAGCAACGATCGGGCGGTCGCGCTCCATTCGGCCAAGAGGTGTCGGCGGGCCGACTCAGCGGCATCGGATTGCCCGTATCCGGCGCGCGGGCTAAGGGCTGTGCATGATCGATCGCGCCATTATCCTCAGCGCCGGCCAAGGTTCTCGCCTGCTGCCGCTCACCGCCGAACGGCCCAAGTGCCTCATCGATTTCTCCGGTCGCACGCTGCTCGCGTGGCAGGTGGAGATGCTCGCCCGCCACGGCGTGACGCGCATCGATGTCGTCACCGGCTTCATGACCGACATGGTGGAGGCGGAACTGGCGCGGCTGCAGCGGCCGGGCCTCACGCTGCGCACCCGCTTCAACCCCTTCTACAAGGTGGCGGACAATCTCGGCTCCTGCTGGATCGCGCGCGACGCGATGGACGGGGATTTCCTGATCCTCAACGGCGATACGCTCGTCTCGGACGGGATCGTCGAGCGGGTGCAGGCGGGCGAGGCTGGCTGGCCGATCGCCGTCACCGTCGACACCAAGCCCCATTACGACAGCGACGACATGAAGGTGACGCGCATCGGCGATCGGCTGGCGGCGATCGGCAAGACGCTGACCGCCGAGCAGGCCAATGCCGAGTCGATCGGGTTTCTCGCTTTCCGGGGCGAGGGCGTGGCGCTGTTCCGCGATACGGTCGAGGCGTTCATGCGCACCCCTGCGGGCGTCGAGAACTGGTATCTCAAGATCATCGATTCGATCGCGCCGACGGGCAAGGTCGGCACCGTCTCGATCGAGGGACAGCATTGGGCGGAGGTCGACTTCCTCAACGACATCGAGGCGGCGACGAAGCTGACCGACGGCTGGGTGGCCTAGGCGGGCCACAACCCTTTCAGCCATGCCGTCCAGTCCGCGATCTGCGCATCGTCGAGCGCGATCGCCGAGCCGAGATCGGGTGGCTTGGGCCAGCCGCGATCGGGCAGGTCGATGCCGTCCCGCTCGCGCGATCCGTCGTAGCGCGGGATGACGTGGAAGTGGACGTGCGGGTCCACCATCATCAGCATCAGATAGTTGATCCGATCGTAGCCGATGGCGGCAGTCAGGACGCTCTCGATGTCGGCGGTGACCGAAGCCAGCTCGGCGTGAAATTCCTGGGGCAGAGCGCCGAACGCCGTCGCATCGGATTTCGCGGCGAGCACCAGCGATCCCAGCGTTGGCTGGGCCGGGCGTAGCAGCACCACCCAATGCGCATATTCGCGGACGAGGGTGGCGGGGTGGCCGAACTTTTCGATGGTGGCGTTCATGGCTGCTGCTCCATCCAGCTGGCGAGCGCCCCGTGGCGCGCGCGCCAGACATAGGCCTGCACGATCTGCATGGCGTGGACCACCACGGATACCAGAGTCCACCCTCCAACCGCGACCAGACCGAGGTCGGGCCGCCCGGCGGTCAGCGATACAAACAGGATCACCATGTTCGGGTTCCGCCGCGCGGTGATCAGCCGGAAGCCGGTGTCGAAACGCCGCCAGACATGGATGTGCATCCCGAAGCGCCGCATGAAGATGCCCTCGATCAGCCGCTGCAGCCCGTAGCCGCCGAGGATCGCGACCAGCACCCACGCGAAGGTCGCGCCGCTGAGCGGATGCGCGGTCGCGGCGGTGCCGATGCCCCATGCCACCCACCAGAAGGGCGGGTGGATGATATCCACCCCGTGATCGAGGAGGTTGCCCCATTTGGACGAGGTGACGGTGCAGCGCGCCAGCTTGCCGTCCACCGTATCCAGCACCATGAATACGAAGCCGGCGAGCAGGCCCCACCAGAAATAGCCGGCGCCAACAGAAGT
>BACX01000009.1 GCA_000333335.1 Sphingomonas-like bacterium B12
CGGTTATCGATCCCCTGCGCGCCCGAAGCCACGCAAATTGCTGGAGCAACCAGCGGGCTGCGGGGCCAGGTGGTGCATCGGCGCGGAACATGCCCTGGAAGTGGTACAATTGCTCGGTGCGATCGGGCATGTCGAGCTTGACCAATGTCCCGGCGATCAGGTCCGCCTCGATCAGCGGCACGGGCATACCGCCCCAGCCGATCCCCTCGCGCAGCAGCTGATGCTTGGCGCCAAGGTCGGCGAGCCGCCAGGTGCGATCGGAAAAAACCGAAAAGTCCTGCCCTGCGGTGAGGGGAGACCGATCGGTGAGCACGAGCTGGATGTGATCGCGGCCGGCGCCGGGCTTCAGGCGCCCACGGGCGAGCGGGTGATCGGGCGCCGCCACCGGAACCAGCGGCACCGAGCCGAGCATGACGCGCTGAATTCCTTCCAGATCGAGCTGGAGCGGACCGCTGACGCCGATCGAGGCGCGGCCATCCACCACCAGCTGCGCGATGCCGCCCAGCGCCTCGATATGGAGGCGCAGCGTCACCGTCGGGAATTCGCGGGCGAAGGCTTTCAACACCGAACCCAGCCATGCGCTCGGCCACATCACGTCGACCGCGACGCTGACCTCCGGCTCGAGACCCTGCATCAGCCCCTTCACCTTGGCGCGCAGCCCGTCCATGCCGTGCGCGATCTCGTGCGCCTCGGCGAGCACCGACTTGCCGGCGGCGGTGAGCACCGGCTTGCGGGTGCCCTCCCGATCGAACAGCAGGATGCCGAGTTGCGCCTCCAGATTGGCGATGCCGTAGCTGATCACCGAGGTGGCGCGGTTGAGCTTGCGGCCGGCGCCGGCGAAGCTGCCGGTCTCCACCACGGTCAGAAAGATGCGGAGCTGATCGTAGGTCGGCGTTCCGGGGTTCGACATTTCAATTTCCTCGAACGATTTGGAAGAGACTATCCGGATGTCGCGCTAAGGGGAACAGCGCTAATCGATCGTTCATCAGGAAGGATCAAGACGATGCACATGATCGACGTCACCGCCCACCCCCGCCTCACCACCGCCGAATGGCAGGCCGTGACCGTCGCGCTGCGCGACGTCGAGCGCTTCACCTGCGTTGCACCGACCGGCAAGACGGAGGGGCGCCTGTCCCGCCTGTTCCGCGCCGTCACCGGCATCGAGAAGCCGACCGCGCTGGCCGATCCGCGCCTTGATGCGATCCGCCGCTTCGTCTGCGCCAGCCGTCGCAACATGGCCCGCGCCAAGGATGTGGCCGCCGAGCTGATCGCGCTGGGGTACAGCCGCGACCAGGTCGAGGCGCTGCGGATGGTCGCCGCCTGACCCGTCAAAGAATGACTTGTTGAGGCTGTCATGGTGTGACAGTCTTGGGCCATGGTGACGGCCGCCGATCGCAAGCTCTATCTCGGCCCCCGGCTGCGTGTGCTGCGCCGCGAGCTGGGCCTCAACCAGACCAAGATGGCCGAGGAACTGGGCGTCTCGCCCTCCTACCTCAACCATCTCGAGCGCAACCAGCGCCCGCTGACCGCGCAGATGCTGCTGCGCCTCGCCAGCACTTACGACATCGACATGCGCGATTTCGTCGCCGGTGCGAACGAGGCGGCGGCGAGCGACCTGCACGAGATCTTCGCGGACGGGCTGGTGCGCGACATCGGCATCCCGCGCCACGAGATCATGGAGGTGGCGGAGAATTACCCCAGCGTCGCCGAGGCCGTGACACGGCTCTATCGCGCGCTCACCGACCTCCGGCGGATGCCCGACCGGATGGAGCAACTGGGATCGACGC
>BACX01000008.1 GCA_000333335.1 Sphingomonas-like bacterium B12
ATTAACAGCAGATCGCCTTGATCGAGGGCCATATGCCGGCCCTTGATCCCGTCGAAGCGATCCGAATTGAGCTAGCACTAGATCATCAGCGCGAGCGCCTGCGACAGATAGAGCGGTGGAGGCGATAGACCGTCCATTCCCGAAAACGACCGCCCAACGAGAAGCCGGACCGGATCAGCCTTTCCGTCCCGATCTCCGACCTGCTGTCCCAAAACCTGTCCCAAATGTATTTCCTGAAACTGCCCGTTGGCGATCGAGAGACGGGACTGCTGCAAGTGCCAGAACCGACCGGTTTCGGGAAGCTGTCGCCACCAGCTAAACGGCAGACAATGGGGCGATAGCCGCCATAGTCGTCGCCCCTTTCCATGTAGGATTTCGCGTGCGACCATCACCGTGCTCCGATCCGTCGGGCCGGCTCAGTCTCACCGTCGATCACCTGTAGGAATGTCTTCTTTTCACCGTCACGGCTGTCAACTTCGTCAACTTCACGTCGCGCGGAACGGATAGGGCGAAACCGGCCGCTGATACTGATCGAGATCGAGCGCGCGGGTCACCGGCGGCAGCGCGCGTTCGGGGCAATCGGGGCGCTCGCACAGATGGCAGGCGGGGCCGATCGGGATCGCCTCGCCACCCAGCCCGTCCGCAGCGCCAAGCGCCCCGGCGTGCTTCGCCTCGCAGCCGAGCACGATCGTCACCAGCCCTGGTGCCGCAGTGCGCGGCACCGCGCGGGCGACGGTGACGTAGCGCGTCTCGTCCGGCGCCTCGACCAGCGCCGCGATCGTCTCGCCGGGAAGACGGAAGGCACGCTGCACGCCCCAGCGCGGGCACCCGCCGCCGAAGCGCGCGACCGGTAGCGCCTCGGCGGAGAAACGCTTCGAGACGTTCCCCGCCGCGTCGATCTTGAGCAGGAAGAAGGGCAGGCCCCGCGCGCCCTGCCGGCCGAGCGTGGTCAGCCGGTGCGCGACATGTTCGTAGGACAAGCCGAAGCGCGCGGCGAGCAGGTCGATGTCGTAGCGCGTCGCCTCCGCCGCCTCCAGAAAGCGATCATACGGCATCAGGATCGCGGCGGCCGCATAATTGGCGAAGGCGACCTTGGCGAGGGCCGCGGCCTCCTCGTCCGGCGGCGCGGCGCGCTGGATCGCCGCCGCGATCGGCTTCTGCATCACCTGCAGCGCCAGCTGGTAGGCGATACCGAACAGGCGGCTCTCGGCCGGCAACCGTTCGGACAGCATCAGCCGGCGCCTATGGAAATCATAATGGCGCAGCGATCCAGCCAACACCTCGTCCGGCATCACCCGCACG
>BACX01000007.1 GCA_000333335.1 Sphingomonas-like bacterium B12
TTGCAGGCCCCCGTCCTCATCGGCTCCGACGATCACGTCGTGGGCGCCGGTATCGGCATCGCGCTGATCCCTTCGGACGCGACCGATCCCGCCGAAGCGCTACGCCGGGCGGATATCGCGCTCTACCGGGCGAAAGCGGAAGGCCGATCGGCGATGCGTTTCTTCGAAACCGGCATGGACCAGCGCGTACGGGAGCGGGATCATATGATCCGCGAGTTGCGCACTGCGCTCGCGACAGACCAGATCACCCCGCATTTCCGGCCTGTATTCGATTTGAAGCAGGGGCATCTCGCGGGCTTCGAAACGACACCGTATTGGCTTCATCCGGACCTCGGCGAGGTTGCGCCCGAACGCCTGTTCGCGATCGCCGACGAGGCCGGCATGGCGCACGATCTGTTCGATCGACTGCTGGGACAGACCTGCACCGCGGCGCGGCGCTGGCCGGCTGCGGTCACCCTCTCGATCGACCTCCAACCCGCCCTCCTCCATGATCCGGCGCTTGCAGGACGGATCGCCGCCACGGTGAAATCGGCCGGGATCGAGCCGGAACGGATCGAGCTCGAGATCACCGAAAGCGCTCTCGTCAGCGATGTCGAATTGGCGCGCACCGCCCTCGCGGCGTTGCGCGCCCAAGGGATGCGGATCGCGCTCGACAATTTCGGCACCGGCTATTCCAGCCTCTATCATCTGCGCACCTTCAAGCTCGACAAGATCAAGATCGACCGGAGCTTCGTCGAGGCCATGACAAGCGAGACCGAGAGCGCATCGATCGTGGCGGCGCTGGTCGGGCTTGGCCATGGCCTTGGCCTGCAGGTCGCCGCCGATGGCCTGGCCGGCACGGGCGATCTAGCGGCCCTGAGCGCGACAGGCTGCGAACTCGGGCAGGGCGAGCATTTCGGCGATCTCATGAACGCGGACGCCGTCGCGGCGCTGTTCGAAGCCGGGCAGCACATCCAGCGCCGCGCCTGACCGCTGACCGGTAAGCTAGCGGGCCTCGAAAGCGGCCGCGCGCCATTTTGCAGACCGAGTTGGCCGTCGGCGGGCATATTGCCATGCGATGAGAATAGCTCGTTGATGGCGCGGTTCTGCCGACGACCATCCACAGGGTGCCCCCTGCACGTCCTGCGTCGCGATCATGCTGTTTTGCGATATAACCAGCGGGGCTGATAGCGTTACTCTCCCCATTGAAACGAAAAGCTGTGCCGACAATTCCCTATTCATTGGATAGGAAATTCCGGCGGCGCAACGACGCGGCTCTGAAGCCGGGCGGCGCCATGGCGGATCCAAGGGGGAAGAATGATGAAGTTCGACATCACCTCGTCACCGGTGATCACGGGGCTGGCGTTGCTTGCGAGCGGAGCGCACGCCGCCACGGCGGACGCCGCTGATCCGCCTCCCCCGCCCCAGGCGGGGGAGATCATCGTCACCGCGCAACATCGCCAACAGTCCGTGCAGGATGTCGGCATCGCCATCTCGGTGATTGACGGTGCGGAACTGGCGAAGCGCGGCGTGGGCAACGTCAACCAGCTCCAGTACCAGACCCCCAGCCTTGAAATCACGCCCGCCTTCGGTGGCGGCCAGCCGCAATTCCGCCTGCGCGGCGTCGGCTTCGAGGATTATGCGTCGAACAACACGCCGACCGTCGGCATCTATGTCGATGACGTCGCCTATCCCGTGCCGATCATGACGCAGGGCGTGCTGTTCGATGTTGCCCGTGTCGAGGTGCTGCGCGGGCCGCAGGGCACGCTTTATGGCCGCAACACCACCGGCGGCGCGATCAACTTCATCACCAACAAGCCGACGTCCAAGACGACGGCCGGGATCGACGCCGAATATGGCCGCTTCGGTACGGCGCGGATCGAAGGCTACGTCTCCGGCCCGCTGACCGACACGCTGAAGATCCGCCTGTCCGGCGTCACCGAGCAGGGCGGCGGTTTCCAGCATAATCGCGTCACCGGCCAGGGCCTCGGCGATGCCGACAAGCTGTTCGGGCGCGGCGTGATCGAATGGACGCCCTCGCCCGCCGTCGACCTGACGCTCAACATCCACGGCGGCCGCGACAAGTCCGAGAATACGGGCCTCTATCTGTTCAACGATTTCCCGACCCAGGCCTATGGCGTGGGCACGCCGGGGCCGGTCATTCCGGCCGATACCGACCATCGCGCCACGGGTTGGGGCTTCGACCCCGCTTTCTCGACCGCAGCCGGCTTCGGCGCCAACGCCAAGCCGCAACGGCACAACAACAGCCATGGTGCCAGCTTCGATGCCGGTGTCGATCTCGGCGATACGGTGCGGCTGACCAGCATCACGGCCTACGACAAATTGATCCGCCGCGAGCTCAACGACTGGGACTCATCCGCCAGCCAGGAGTCCGACACCTTCTGGCATTCGCGCGTGCAGACCTTCTCGCAGGAGGTCCGCCTCGCCCCCGTCCATGCCGATCGCCTGACCTGGGTCGTCGGCGGCTATTACGGCTGGCAGAAGCTGCAGGAGCTGTTCCGTACCGATTTCACCCAGAGCCTCGGTTTCATCACCGACACCAGCTACACCCAGCGCGCGAGGTCGATCAGCGGTTTCGGCCAGGCCGAATACAAGCTCACCGACCGGCTGAGCGTTACCGGCGGCATTCGCTACGAGCATGAGCGACGCACGCTGCGCGACTTCGCAACGGCGATCGGCGGCACGCCGACCTTCACCGACGGCAACCGCGACCAGACGCTCGACAAGGCGACCGGCAAGGTGGAGGTGCAATATCACCTCACGCCTTCGGCCCTGCTCTACGCATCGGCCAGCAAGGGCGTGAAGTCGGGCGGCTTCACCACCTACAACTCGCCCCAGGCCGATCAGATCGACTCGTTCAAGCCCGAAACGCTCTACGCCTACGAAATCGGCTTCAAGACCGAGCTGGCCCGGAGGCTGACGTTCAACGGCGCTGCGTTCTACTACGATTATCACAACCAGCAGGTGCTGGGTGTGGTCGTCGATCCGGAGAACGGCGCGATCGGCCGTATCACCAACGCACCGCGATCGCGCATCTACGGCGGCGAGCTGGAGCTGGTCTACACGCCGATCGAGGGGCTGAAGCTCACCCAGTCGCTCGGCTACAAGGGCGGCCAGTACGTCCGGTATACCGACATCGATTCCACGACCGTCCACAAGGATGCGAGCGGCACCTATGTCGGCACCGGTGTGAACTTCGCCGGCAAGCGCCTGCCCTTCACCCATTGGAGCTATCAGGGTTCGGCGGACTATACCGTGCCGCTCGGCGATTATGCGATCGAGGCGCAGGCCGATTATTCCTATCGCGACGCGCAGCCCTCCTTCCTTGGGCCGGTATTCCAGGTGAAGGGATACTGGATCGCCAACGCGACGCTCACCTTCAAACCGAAGGAGGGCAGCTGGTATATCGGCGTCTACGGGCGGAACCTGTTCAACCAGCATTACGATCTGGTCCGCAACTATTTCCTGCCCAATGCGGAGATCGCCCAGCCCGGTCGTCCGGTCACCTATGGCCTCCGCATCGGCTTCCATATCTAAGGACGGGATGATGCGGACCTTTGCCTTGATCCTCGCCGGCCTGTTCCTGCTGCTGATCGTCGTCGGGCTTGGCGGTTGGCTCACCCTGCGCGCGCCGGATATTCCGGCCGCCGAGCTGGAGCAGCACTACGGCCGTCCCAATTCGCGCTATGCCGATGTCGGCGACGGCATCCGCCTGCATTATCTGGAGAGCGGCGCGGCAAGCGCCCCGCCGGTGCTGCTGATCCACGGCTTCGGCGACAATGCCTTCTCCTGGGACGGCTGGACCAAGACGCTGACGCCGCATTACCGCGTGATCGCGGTCGATCTGCCCGGCCACGGTCTCAGCGCCGCGCCGGCCGGTTTCACAGCCGATCCCACGCGCTATGCCGACGTGATCGACGCGTTCCTCGGGAAGATCGGCCTGTCCAAAGTGGCCGTAGCGGGCAACTCGCTGGGCGGTGGCGTGGCGTGGCAGCTGGCGGTGCGGTACCCCGACAGGGTCGGCCGCCTGATCCTCGTCGACGCCGCCGGCTGGCCGACCGAGACACTGAAGAAGCCGCCGCTCGCCTTCCGCATCATGCAATACAAGGTCGGGCGCGACCTGCTCGCCTCGATCGACAACACCCCGTTGATCCGGCAGGGCCTTGCCGCCGACGTGGTGAACAAGTCGGTGCTGACCGAGCCGTTCATCCGGCGCTGGGCCGATCTGCAGCGTTATCCGGGCCACCGCCCGATCCTGATGTCGCTGCGGCCGGGCGAGATCGCGGCATCGAAGGAGGTGCTGGCCACGATCAAGGTTCCGACCCTGATCCTGTGGGGTGCGGAGGATCACATCATCGATCCGCCAGCGCGCG
>BACX01000006.1 GCA_000333335.1 Sphingomonas-like bacterium B12
GCGCCGCGCGCCCGGCATGATCCCACGCCTCCAGCACCAGCATCGCGGCACCTTCGCCCAGCACCAGCCCCTGCCGGTCGATCGAAAAGGGCCGGCAGGTGTCCGTCGCCATCGCGCCCAGGGACGCCCAGGCGATCCAGGAGCCAAGCGTCAGACAGGCTTCGGCTCCGCCCGCGATCGCCACCTCGGCGCGGCCCGCCCGTATCATGTGCATCGCCTCGCCGATCGCATGGGCAGAGGAGGCACAGGCGCTCGCGATCGTCATGGCGGGGCCGTGCACACCGAACAGCATGGCGATCTGGCTGGCCGGGGCGGAGATCATGCCTGTCGGGATGGTCTGCGGATGAACCTTGATCTGACCGCGCTCGTAGAGGCGACGATAGGCTGTCTCGAACGTCGCATTGCCACCGCTGCCGCATCCGATAACGATTGCCGTGCGCCGGTCCAGCACGGGATCGCCGATCAGCCCCGCTTCGCCGACCGCCTCCGTCGCCGCGATCACGGCATAATGCGATAACGGGTCAAGCTGCCCGAGCGCGCGGCGATCGAAATGCGCGGCGAGACTGCTGTCGTCGATCTTCCCGATCGGGGCCGCCGGGCCGATCGTACGAGGCTGCTCGTCACGCGGCAGATTGAAGGGTACGATGGCGCTCCTCCCCTCCGCCGTGTGCGCCCAGGCTTCCGCCACGCCCTGACCCAGCCCGCTGATGCAGCCCATACCCGTGACGGCGACGCGGATGGTCAAGCAGCCGCGACCCTGGCCAGGATTGCGTCCACGAACTGCCCCAGCGTGTCAGCCGGATTCACCGTCTCGACCGGGATTTCGACGCCATATTTGTCCTCGATCGCGAAAAGCACGCTCATCACGTCGAGCGATGCGATATCCAGAGAGGCGAGCGTGGCGTCCGACGTCAGCTTCGCCGCGTCGATCCTGGCTTCTTCGGCGATGATGGTGATAATGTCGTCTCGGGTAGGCGGCACGGGCGATACGCTCCCAAATTCCAGAGACCACGCCGTCTGGTCGGTACACAACCGTGCGGCAAGTCTCTGGGGTCCACGAATTTCAGCTCGCGACGATATGCCGCAGGATCAGGCCGTCGTCCACGATCAGATCCGGCGCTGCAGCGCGCCGCCGAGACAGCAGCTATAGTCAGGAGCGCGGCGGGGCTCGCTCAGCGATGGGCGTCTTCGCTTCCTTGACGAGGGATAGCCGACCGGCTCCCATTAGGAACGGTAACAAAGCCCGCGAACGACAATAATTGGCGACAATCTGCCTGGCGGACTCTCATCGTAGAAGCCCATCGCACAGCGCTCCCGCCCTTATCCGACAGGCCAGCCTGGAGTATCATCACGTGTGGCGTTCATCCTGCGTCTTGGCGCGATGGGGCAGACGGGGGATGGATCTCCAAGCGCCGAGGGGCGTCTCACCTTGTCTATGCGTTCGCTTCTTTCTCTCCTCTCGCTGATCGCGATGGCCGGCTCCGCCCAGGCGGAGACAGCACAGTTCGACCTCGCAGGCCCCGCATTGCGCGTAAACGTGACGCATCAGGGCGCCACACTACCGATCGCACAGGTTCCGCAATTGGCAACGGGGGACCAAATCTCGATCACCGCCGATTTGCCCGACGATCAATCCGCCCATTATCTTTTGATCGCGGCATTCCTGCGAGGAGCGACCAATCCGCCGCCTGACAAATGGTTCTTCGAGTCAGAGCTTTGGACCAAGAAGGGTCGCAAGGGCCTGTCGCTCACCGTGCCGGACGGCGCGGAGCAAATCGCGTTGTTCCTCGCGCCCGCCACCGGCGGGGATTTCTCGACGCTGCGCAATGCCGTACAGGGCCGCCCGGGCGCCTTCGTGCGCGCGGCCCAGGAGTTGGCCCAGGCATCGCTCGACCGGAGCCGGCTCGACACCTACCTCGCGGCGATCCGCAAGACCGTTCCCGGCGATCCAGGTCGGCTCGACCGGATCACGCCGCTGCTCGCGCGCAGTCTGCAGGTTAAGATCAACGCCGACTGCCTGACCAAGCTGCCCGACCTGCAGGCGCCCTGCCTACTCCAGAACCAGGAAGCACTCGTGCTCGACGACGGGCACAGCAACGCCATCACCGATGCGGTCGCTGGCCCAGGTGCCGATCTCGCGCTCCAGCTCAGCGCGACACCGCAGGGCGGGCTCGGCTATTACAGTCCCTACATCGCCGCTATCCGTGACGTCATCGGCATTTTCGGCTCGATCCGCACCGCAAAGTACCAATATATTCCGGCGCTCGCGATGCTGCGCGAGGACCGCATGTCGCTGGCACTCAACACACCGCCCTCGTTTCACAATCCGAAGTCAGTGCTGGTGACGGCCTTACCGGTCATCGCACCCATTCATGTGCCACCGCTCCAGGTCGTCGAGGCAACGTCTTCGCTCTGCGCGAACGCCACGGAGCTTCTCCTGCCAATCGGCGGCGCGCCACTGATCTATGCTACCCAATATGCCCACGACCTCGTGCTGCGCGTCCATCTCCCGGACGGCCGTACGATCGACTTGCCCGCGACACCCGACGCTGAGCGCGGCGGCCTCGTCATCCGGAACGATGGGGCGCTGCCGGCAAATCAAACGGCGCCCGTGGAAGCCACCTTGCGCGGCGTCTGGGGTTTCCAGCCCTTCGATGGTCCGAGGATCTTGTTGGTCGCCGCGCAGTCCGGCCATTGGCGGATCCCCGAGGGCATGCCCCCTGCTCCCGGCACGACCGTCACACTCACGGGCGGTGCATCGGCCTGCGTGTCGGGGATATCCATTCAAGCGGGCTCCGAGCCTGCGCAGCCGGCGGCCTGGAAGGCCATCGGTCCCCATTCGATCAGCGTCACCTTGCTGGACAAAACGACGAGGAGCGGATCTACTGCGATCACGATCACAGGTCCTTCCGGCGTAGCGCCCGATACCCTGACCCTCGCTGCACCCGCTAAGCCGAAAGGCATGGAGGCAACGGTGATCGCAAGGGCCGTCCGGCGATCGGCCGCCACCGGCCCAGTGCCTATCTCGCTCGCCGGAGACGCAGACATTCCGAGCGACGCAGACCTCACCTTCTCGCTACGTGCCGAAAAGGGGACGCGGTTCACGGGCAGGGAAACGGTCGAGATCACCGCCGAGTCCAGCGGCAGCATCGCGACACTTTCAGGCGCCAATGGCTTGAGGCTGGCCGACCAGCAGGTCGCGCTGGCGAGCCTGACGCCGGCCACGATGCTGGGCTCCTCTGCATTCGGGCGGCTGCGCGCCCGCATCGTGCGCGATGGCGTGGCGGGCGACTGGCTTTCACTTGGCACGCTCGTGCGCCTGCCCCGACTCCAGCAGTTGAGCTGCCCGTCTGACACGACGGCAAACTGCACGCTGTCAGGAGACAGTCTGTTCCTGATCGGCGCGCTGTCCGCGACGCCCGGTTTCGAACAGCCTGTCGCGATACCCGATGGCTATCCGGATATGACCATCGCAGCCCCACACCCGACCGGCGGCAAGCTCTATCTCAAGCTGCGTGACGATCCGAATGCGGTTGGCAGCATCAGCGGATAGATCATCAAGCCACTGCGGCGGGAAACCCGCCACTCGATCACTCGATCGAGCGAGGCCGGCCCGGCAGAAGTTCGCCGCGATCCTTTAGGATAGATAGGCGGCGACCTCCACGAGGGCGGCTCACGCGCTTCAGATCGCGTAGGGCATCGAGATGGAGAACGCTCGTCTCGACCGCCTCCACGCCGCCGGAGCGCAGCCGTTCGAAATGGGCGGCAGTCGCGTCGTCGTCCATCTTTCGGAGCGCCCGCTTGCGCACGACCCATGACATTCCTGCGATGACGTGGATCAAACCACCTCGAACAGGCCAGCCGCGCCCATTCCACCGCCGATGCACATGGTCACGACGACGTAGCGCGCGCCACGCCGCTTTCCTTCGACGAGGATATGGCCCACCATACGGGCACCTGACATCCCGTAGGGATGGCCGATAGATATCGCACCCCCGTTCACATTCAGGATGTCGTCGCGAATTCCAAGCCGGTCCTGGCAGTAGAGCACCTGCACCGCGAAGGCCTCGTTCAGCTCCCAAAGATCGATGTCGTCCATCGTCAGGCTGAAGCGCTTCAGGAGCTTTGGAACGGCGAATACCGGCCCGATGCCCATTTCGTCCGGCTCGTTGCCGGCGACCGCCATTCCGAGGTAACGCCCTAACGGCGCCAGGCCGCGCGTCGCCGCCAGGCCGGCCTCCATCACGACGCAGGCCGAGGCGCCGTCGGACAGCTGCGAGGCATTGCCGGCGGTGATGACCCCACCCTCGACGACCGTCTTCACCTGCGCGAGGCCCTCCGCCGTTGTCTCCGGCCGGTTGCCCTCGTCCTTCAGGAGCGTCACCTCCTTGCGCGCAATCGTGCCTGTCGCCTTGTCGATCACCGTCATCGTCGAGGTGAGCGGAACGATTTCGTCGTCGAACGCGCCGCGCGCCTGTGCCTGCGCCGTCAGTTGTTGCGAGCGCAGGCTGTAGGCGTCTTGCCGCGCGCGTGAGATCCCGTAGCGCTGCGCGACGATCTCCGCGGTCTCAAGCATCGGCATGTCGATGGTGGAGGCCATCACGAGCAGCGACGGATCGTAGTCGACACGGAACTCGTGCGTCTGCACAAGCGAGATCGATTCGACGCCGCCCGCGACCACCACGTCCATCCGGTCGACGATCACCTGCTTGGCGGCCGTCGCGATCGCCATGAGGCCCGACGAACATTGCCGATCCATGGTCATGCCGGGGACGCTGACCGGTAGGCCGGCGCGCAGGGCGGCGGTGCGGCCAATCGTGTGCTGTCCGCCCTGCGGCATCGCCGCGCCGAGGATCACGTCGTCGATCTCGGCCGGGTCGAGCTTCGCCCGCTCGATGGCGGCGCGGATGGCATATCCGGCAAGCGTCGCCGATGGCGTCGCGTTGAAAGCGCCGCGATAGGCCTTCCCGATCGGGGTTCTGGCGGTGGATACGATGACGGCATCGCGCATGGCTGTCTCTCTGTCAGGGAAGGGGGCGTGGCGGAGCCAGGTCAGGCGAGGCTGACGCCGCCGTCGACGACGTAGGATGCGCCGGTCGTATAGTTAGCGGCATCAGATGCGAGGAACACGGCCGTCGGCGCGATCCCACTCGTGTCCCGGTGATAATCGCCGACTTGCCCGCCAATAATCTGCCCAATGTCACGATTTCGGATCCTCTTTCGAATTGCCATGGTGTCGGGAATGGCGCCGGCATCGCCCATCACGCCGAGACGGTCGACGACGAAGCGGCCCCGCGACACGACCACCAGCGGCTCTTTCCAGTTCTGAACGCTGGCTGAGGGATCATCGCGGAACAACACCAGGTCGGCCGAGCACTCCTCGCTGATCGCGCCGATGTCCGGGCGGTTCAGGTGGATGGATGCATTGCCGGTGGCCGCCCGCAGCAACTCGATCGCGCTCAGGCCGAACGCCTGCATCCGCTCCGCCTCGACGATCGAGTTCGACCCGAACATGCCGGTATCGAGGCCAGGCAGCTTCACGCGTCGCCAGCAGCTCGGGGATCGGATCGCCAACGAACTTTACGGTGGTGATGCCGTGATCCAGAAACGCCTGCGGATAGCCGGGTAATTCCTCATCGAGGTAATAGCCCATCTTTTCCGCGTCGGTCGCATTTGCGAAATCGAACATATGGATGTGACTGTCTACCAGCCCCGGCGTCGGCCAGCGGCCGTCGCCATCGATCGTTCGAACACCCTGGAGCGCCTGATCGGCGATCGTGCCAACCGCTCCATCCTTCACGCCCACATTTCGGACACCGTCCACGAGATCACGGCCATCGAAGAGACGGACATTGTCGATGACGAGATCATATGCATTGGACGACATCATGTTTTCCCGCAGCTGCGGCGATCTTGATCGGCGCTGCCGGCCGGCCGCGCGCCCCTCCCGTTCAACCCCGTCTTTTTCGAACCGACCGACGTGGCGGAGCAGGGAACGTTGAGCACCGTTCGTCGAAATCCCACTCCGACGGTCAGTACTTCTTAAAAAATCGACGTTAATGTTGATTATCTGACACTGACGACGATGCTCGTCAACACCCCAATGCGTCATGCGCGCGGTGACCGCAGCGCCTTCGTGACTCAGTCCACAGGCCTTGCACCATCGCCTCGCTGCAGCAGACCTGCGTGATCCGGGGTGAGCCGCGATGCCCCGTAATGGCGTCGCCGCCATTACGGGGATGGACTTCCGGACTTGGATGTCATCGATGATGCTGCCGACGCGACCGCTCGATTGCGCATCTCGCCGAGCGGCATCGGGCTAAGCGATCGCCCATCAGACTACTATGCCTTCGATGCCACGAGCTTCGCGATCGCGTCCTCGATCCCGATCCGCCCCTTGCGGGCGTGTGCGCCCTTCTCCTCAAAATCGATCCAGCCTTCGTTGAACCCATCGATCATCTGCATGCGCGGGAGAGGGTTCCTCATTCCCTGATCCTTGAAGACGCTCTCCCAAGACGAGCGAGCGACGGTCTCCGCCCTGACCGGTCGGCCGATGGCCTTCGAGAAGGCGGCCGCGATCTGGTTCGCCGTCACCCGTTCGCCTTGCAGTTCGACGACGCGCTGCCCGGTCCAGTCCTCGAGCAGGAGTTCAGCCGCCGTGCGGCCGACGTCATCCGTGGCGACCATCGGCACGGCATGGTCGAGGGGCTGGAGATAGGACTGAATGGTGCCGTCGTAGCGGGCCGAGGGAATGTCCCACTCCGCATTCTCCATGAACCAGGCGGCGCGGAGGAACGTGATCGACATGGGCAGATCGGCGAGGGCCTCTTCGAGCAGACGGAGCCCGTTTAGCAGGTTCGGCCGCACCGCGTCGGCGCCGACCGTCGAAAGCACCACGACTTTCGGGGGCGCGGCCTTTTCCAGTGCCTCGCGGATGACCGAGATCATCGCCTTCGCCTCCGGGAATCCGGGCGCGGGATCGAAGAGCGGCGGAAGGAGGATGAACGCTCCGTCGACGCCAGTCAGCGCTTGGGTGAGCGGTCCCGCGTCATCGACATCGGCGATCGAAACCTCACACCCGCGAGCGGCCCAGGGTGCACCCTTGGCATTGCTTCGCACGACGGCGCGGACCTGCTGGCCCGACGCGAGAAGGGTGTCGGCGAGGGCGCCGCCGACGCGGCCCGTGATGGCGGTGATGGCGTACATATTTGCGTCCTTCGATTTGTTGGGGATGATAAGGATCATTGAAACCTGACTCGGACCGCCCCCGTCACCAGGGCAACGTCTTGCCGAAGCGGTCGATGAAGCGAAGTCCCGCACTGCCGACGCTTGCTGTCACGGTATCGACGACATGCGGGATGCTTTCCTCGATCGAGTGGGTCGCGGCCTGCGTGCCCATGTCGGTGCGGATCCATCCGGGAGCGACGAGAAGCATGGTTCGCCGATCGCCCGCATGTCGCGCGGCATAACACTTCATCAGCATGTTCAATGCCGCCTTGCTGGAGCTGTAGAGCTCCCAGAAACCCTCGTTGTTCTCGATGCTGCCGAGCTCGGAGGTCATCACCGCGATGGCGCCGCCAGCGGTAACCAGATCGTCGAAGCACTCGACGATCCTCATCGGCGACAGCGCGTTGGTGACCATCATGTCGATGAAGTCGCGCTCTTCAACCGTCGAAGGGGTCTCCTCGTTCGCGAGACAGATGCCCGCGTTTACGAAAAGGACGTCCAGCGCCCTTCCCTCTATCCGTCCCCGAAGCGCCTCGACCGAAGGGGCGTCGGAGATATCGACGATCTCGATCTCAAGAGTGGAGGGGAAACGCCTCGCGAGGTCATCCAGGGCGCTCGACGGTGTCCTGACCGTCCCGATCACGCGCCAGCCGCGCCCGAGCCACTCTTCGGCGAGAGCAAGTCCCAAGCCTCTCGAGGCTCCGACGACAAGCACGGTCGAACCATTCGCCATGATCTGTCTCCTTGTGGAGAGCGCGCGAACACACTCAATTCCTCGCGATATCGGAGATCCCAGCTCGCGATTGTAGCGCCGATATGTCATCATCGACCGGACTTGGAGTTGGGAATGGCGATGACCTACGATGGCAGGCTCCTGTCGGGCGTGACCGTCCTGATGGCGGTGGTAGAGGCCGGCTCGATGGCGCGAGCCGCCGAAGGGGTCGGACTGACCGCATCCGGCGTCGGCCGGGCGATCCAGCGGCTCGAAACCCGCGTTGGCGCCCGCCTCCTCGATCGGACGACGCGCGCGATGCGTCTCACCGAGGTGGGCCGTCGGTTCTACGAGCAGGTCGGTCCACACCTTGACGGGATCGAGGAGGCGGCCCGGGAAGCCGCGGGATCAACCGCCGCCGTGCGCGGCCGGCTGCGCGTGAACACGGATCCGGTCTTCTCCCAGTTCGTGCTCGCGCGGGGTTCAGCCATGTTCCTGGATCGGCATCCCGAAGTCCGGCTCGAACTGATCATGCGCGATTCTGTCGGGGATCTCGTAGCCGACGGCTTCGATCTGGCGCTTCGGTTCGGCGATCCGCCCGCTGTCGGAGCATTCTCCACGCGGAAGCTCTTCGAGACGAGGGTACTGACGGTCGCCGCCCCGGCATATATCGAGAGGCATGGTCGACCAACCCATCCGAACAACCTGCCGGCTCACCGCACGATCGATTTCTGGGATGCTGCGCACGGGCGAGCGTACGACTGGGAGTTCCGGCGCGACGGCGAAGTCATGCCAGTCAGGATCGACGCGAGGATAATGACGTCGGACGCGCCCACGATGCTCGGCGCCTGCGTATCCGGCGGCGGCATCGCGCAGATCCTCGAATTCGTGGGGCGCGACCTGATCCATGATGGGCGGCTCGTCGATCTATTTCCCGATTGGCCTGGCGAGCGATTCCCGCTGCACGCGATCTTCCCCTCCCGGCATCAGCGGGCCGCGAAGGTCCGGGCGTTCGTCGAATTCGTCGAAGAAATGGTCATCGACGTCAGTTGAGCCACTCTTCCGCAGAGTCATCAACCTCACCCTCGACGATCTCGCCTGACCAAATCCATAAGCGCCAAAGAGAGATTTGCCTGCTTGAGCATTTCATATGATGATCGTCATGGCCCGCCCAGAGGCCGTACATCGCGCCCAAAGCCCTGTTCCGCTCCTCCGTGTCGCTCCGGCGAGGCTGGTCTCGAGACGTTCCTCGCGTGTAGTCACGCAAAGGCGTGCTCACCGAGGAGGTCGCCATCGCGCGGTCGGCGCTCACCGACCCGGAGCCGGGCTGCCGTTTCGCAGCCAGGTATGCGGATGCTCGCACCTCCGCGTTGCGATGATCGGCAACCCTTCCGGAGAGGACACCAGCGAAATCGATGTCGTTCTATGTCCTGTCGGCTGAGAGAGCCAACTCCGAGATCGGGCTGCTTATCGGCACGCCTACGATCGCTCCCGCGCCTGGTTTCCTTCACCTCCTGATCGGGTAAGGATCATTCCATGGCCGTTACCGACATCGCGAAGCGCACCTACGACCACAATTTCCGGCTGGACCCGATCGTCCGCAGCCTGCTCGACACCGATTTCTACAAGCTGCTGATGCTGCAAATGATCCGGCACATCCATCCGGACGTGCAGGCCACCTTCTCCCTGATCAACCGCACGAAATCGGTCCGGCTGGCCGACATCATCGACGAGAGCGAGCTGCGCGCCCAGCTGGATCACGCGCGCACCGTGCGTTTCTCGAAGAAAGAGCTGATCTGGCTTGCCGGTAACAGCTTCTACGGCAGGCAGCAGATGTTCGCGCCAGACTTCATCGCCTGGCTCGCCGATTTCCGCTTGCCCGAATACGAGCTGCGCAAGATCGATGGCCAGTACGAGCTTCGCTTCGCCGGCCCGTGGACCCACACGAGTATGTGGGAAATCCCGGCGCTCGCTATCATCAACGAGCTGAAGTCCCGCGCCGCGATGCGCGACAAGGGCAAGTTCACGCTCGACATCCTCTATGCCCGCGCCAAGGCGAAGCTGTGGGACAAGGTGGAGCGGCTGCGCGAGTTGCCCGATCTCGTCCTGTCGGACTTCGGCACGCGCCGGCGCCATGGGTTTCTGTGGCAGCGCTGGTGCGTCGAAGCGCTGAAGGAGGGGCTGGGCGGCCGTTTCATCGGCACCTCCAACGTGCTGCTCGCGATGGATGCCGATCTGGAGGCGATCGGCACCAACGCGCACGAGCTGCCGATGGTCGCCGCTGCCTTGGCCGAAAGCGACGAGGATCTCGCGAAAGCGCCCTATCGGGTGCTCGAAGACTGGCGCCAGCATTATAACGGCAACCTGCTGATTGCCCTGCCCGACGCCTTCGGCACCACCGCTTTCCTGAAGAACGCGCCGCACTGGCTCGCCGATTGGACCGGCTTCCGCCCGGACAGCGCGCCCCCGATCGAGGGCGGTGAGCAGATCATCCGCTGGTGGCAGGAACAGGGTGTCGATCCGCGCTCCAAGCTGCTGATCTTCTCGGACGGCATGGACATCGGCACGATCGAGGCGACCTACCGCCACTTCCACGGCCGCGTGCGAATGAGCTTCGGCTGGGGCACCAATCTCACCAACGATTTCCGCGGCTGCGATCCGGATGGCGCGACCGGGCTGGAGCCGATCTCGCTGGTCTGCAAGGTGACCAGCGCAAATGGCCGCCCGGCCGTGAAACTCTCCGACAATCCGGCGAAGGCGACCGGCGATCCGGCGGAGATCGAGCGCTATCTGCGGGTGTTCGGTGCCGAGGACCGCGTGACGTCCACCGTCTCGGTATGAGATCGCTCACTTATGGTTCACTGAGTCGACACGACGGCCGTACCCGGCATCCGCGTGGTCCCCAACTGCTCCATCAGGAGCTTTGAACATTTGGAAACCATGATGGGATAAGCACCCACCATGAATGGTAACGCGTCTCCATGGCTTCGTTTCAGAGGTTTTGTGGCCCGAAACCGGTTGAGCATCATTGACGGCGCGACCCTGCTGGCAGGCCTTGGCGTCGCGACCTATGTCGCGTTCGCGTGCGATCTGTTCGTCAATGAAAATCACGTCACGGTCCATCAGCAGACGATCGAGCTCGACGAGGCTCTGCTGTTGGGCATTCTGCTGGGCGTCGGCCTGCTCATCTTCGCAT
>BACX01000005.1 GCA_000333335.1 Sphingomonas-like bacterium B12
GAGAGCGGCTGTTGNCATGCCGCGAAGTCGTGGATACGCACACCCTGCACGACCCGATTGACCGTGCCAGTCGCGTTGGGCGTGTCGGGCGTCCGACCCAGGTGCAGTGCATAATGCAGGCCGAACAATTGCGCCGGTGCGATGAAGGGAAACAGCAGCTCGGCGTCGGCCGCGTGCTGCAGCCCCGGAACGACCAGAGCCTCGCCCTCGATCGGCTGGGCGGAAATGGCAAGGACCGCGCCGCACAGGTTGTCCGCGCGCAATTCCTGGATGATGTCGAGATCGTAGCGGCGGGTGAGCGGATCGTTCGACACGAAGGCGACCACCAGCGTGCGGTTGTTGACGATCGTCTTGGGACGATGGCGGAAGCCCAGTGCCGTGTCGAAGGCGGTGACGACGGTGCCGTCGGTCAGTTCGAGCAGCTTGAGCGCCGCCTCGCGGGCAAGGCCTCGAAGTCGCGCACCGACGTGAGTAACGACTGGACCGGCGGATCGAACCAGTACAGTTCGCTCTACAATACGGTCGATGGCCAGCCGGCGCCGATCACCTTCGCCTCGATGGGGCAGAACGTGATCTCGACGTTCAACTTCCCCAATTATTTCTCGGGCGCCGGCGGCAATTTCCCGCGTACGCAAGTGCTGCTCAACATCCCCGCCTTGCTGGCCGGCCTCAAGTCACTGGACGGCACGCCCAACTATACGGCGGGATCGGGCACTTACCTGTTCGCCAACACGTTGCCGCAATATAACGCTGTGAATTCCTATGTGGTTCGTGAGCGGACCATCTCGGGCTATGTGCAGGCGACGCTGGGCGGCCCGCGCTGGTCCGGCAATGTGGGTGTGCGCCTGGTGCACACGACCACCAACGCCGCGACCGCCGTCGACAACATCCTGTCGGTGACGGTCGCCGACACGGCGAACCTCAACTACCATTTCACCGATCACCTGCAGTTGAGGCTGGCCGGCGCCGAGGTGGTCTCGCGCCCGAACCTCAACCAGCTGGCGCCGACCGCGACGGACAATTCGATCAACCAGGATTATGTGCTGACCTATGCGGGCAACGCGGCGCTGAAGCCGATCAAGGCGTGGCAGGCCGATGCCTCGCTCGAATATTATTACCATCCCAACGACATGGTCTCGGTTGCCGTGTTCAAGAAATGGCTGCGCAACGACATCACGACCGTGGAACGCAACGGCATCGATATCGGCGCCGTCGGTTGCTTCAACGGCAATGCCTGCCAGACGCTGCCGTACAGCGTGATCGAGCCGATCAACGGCGACACAGCCCAGATCTACGGCATCGAGCTGAGCTGGCAGCACATGCTGTCCAACGGCCTCGGCATGCGTGCCCAGTTCACCCACACCTGGAGCAAGACCAAGGTCGACGGCGTGAACGTCGGCGCGGAGGCGGGCGTTTCGCCCACCACCTTCTCGATCAATCCCTTCTACGAACACGGCCGGGTGTCGCTCAGCGTGTCGTGGGATCACACCAGCCCGTTCGTCTATTCGACCTTCACCGAGATCGACGGCTATTCGGCCTACGCCAAATCCTATGACTGGGTGACGGCCAGCGCATCCTACAACATCACCCCACGGCTGCGCGTTTATGTCGAGGGGAAGAACCTCATCAACGCGATCGTGCGGACCTATCTCAACAAGAATCCCTATGCGATCTGGGCTTCGGGCGCGACGGGCACCAGTAGCGGCGTCGGGGCGGGGTATAGCGCCTATGGCCGGACGTTCACGGGTGGGGTTCGCTTCGCTTTCTGAGATAACCCCTCGGGTGTCGGAACAGGATCGGATGATCCTGTTTCCGCGCCAGGGGTTCAGGCCTTCCGATCAGGCAATTCGGCGAGAATGGAGGAATCGATCTCGCTCAGGTTGCGAACGCCGGTCAGCGCCATCGCGACGCGCATTTCCTTTTCAATCAGCGTGAGGAGTTGGCTTACGCCTGCCTCGCCCCGCGCCGCGAGTGCATAGACCCAGGCACGGCCGAGCAGCACGCCTCGGGCGCCCAGCGCGAGCATACGAACGACGTCTAGGCCCGACCGGATGCCGGAATCCGCCAATACCGTCAGCCGATCGCCGACCGCGTCGGCGATGCCGGGCAGGGCACGGGCGCTCGACAGCACGCCATCCAGCTGGCGTCCGCCGTGGTTGGAGACGACGATCCCGTCCGCGCCGATCGCGGCCGCTTCCCGCGCGTCCTCGGGATCGAGGATGCCCTTGATGATCAGCGGGCCGTCCCATTCCGATCGGATCCAGTCGAGGTCGGACCATGCGATCGAGGGATCGAAGTTGCTGCCCAGCCAGCCCATATAATCGTTGAGACCGCTCGCCTTGCCGAGCACCGGTTCGAGATTGCCGAGCCTGTGCGGCCGTCCGAAAAGGCCCACGTCCCACGCCCAGCGCGGATGGGTCATGGCCTGCATCACCCGACGCATCGGCGCCCTGGGGCCGGACATGCCGGAATGGGCATCGCGGTAGCGGGCGCCGGGGACGGGCATATCGACGGTGAAGACGAGGGCCTTGGCACCCTTCGCTTTCGCGGTCGCCAGCAGGTCGCGCATGAAGGCGCGATCCCGAATGACGTAGAGCTGGAACCATGTCGGCCCGGGCGATGCGGCCGTCACTTCGCTAAGCGAGCAGATCGACACGGTGGAGAGGGTGAACGGTATGCCGGCGCGATGGGCCGCGCGCGCCGCCTGGGTTTCGCCGCGCCGCGCGTACATGCCCGATATACCCACCGGGCCGAGCATGATCGGCAGCGACTGCCGCTGACCGAATAGCTCGGCGGAGAGATCGAGATCGGCAACGTTCTTGAGCACCCGCTGGCGAAGCGCCAGCCCGGCAAGGTCGGAGACGTTTCGTTCGAGTGTCGTCTCCGCATAGGCCCCGCCATCCGCGTAATGAAACAGGAATGGGGGCACCCGCTTGCGGGCCGCTTCGCGAAAATCGAGAGTCGAGGAGATGATCATGCCGCGTGATACCGCAATCGGGGGGCGCGGCCTGTATTTATCGACATCGGCCTGAAGATCATCGATCCGGACCATGGGCTGACCCGACCCCCATGCGCGGTCAATCGGCGGCAAGGCTGGTACGGAGGCGCGGCACCATGAAATCGAGGAAGGCGCGCAGGCGCGGCGCCATCGAGGCGCCACCAGTGTGGACCGCGAAAACCTCCTCGAACCGACGCGACGTCGCGTCTTCGAGGACACGCACCAGCCTGCCGGCCTTGAGATCATCGATGGCGTGGAACAGCCCAATCCGCGCCAGCCCCACGCCGCGGACCGCCATGCGCCGCACGGCCTCGCCGCTGTTCGCCAGGTAATTACCCGTGACGATCCGGTCCATGGCCCGGCCATCCTCTTCGACCGGCCAGCTCGAAACCGAGCGCCGGAAGTTGAAGCCGAGGCAATTATGGCCGTCCAGTTCCGCGACGGATCGAGGGGTGCCATGCTGCGCCAGGTAATCGGGAGACGCGACGATGATGCGCGGCGACCTGCCGAGCTTCGCCGCGACGAGATTGGACACGGGCAGCGCGCCGACCCGGAAGGCGAGGTCCGTCCGTTCGAGGTAGAGGTCGACCACCTCGTCGGACAGCGAGAGATCGATCACCACCCTGGGGTGCAGATCCCAGAAAGCCGGCAACCAGGGCTCGAGCTCGTAGATGCCGAAACCGACCGACGCGCTGATGCGGATCGTGCCGGATATCTCGCTCCCGCCCTTGGCGATGCTGTTGTCGAGGTCGTCCATCTCGCGCAGGATCGACAGACACCGCTCATAGAAGACCTGGCCGGCGTCGGTAAGCGACAGCCGCCGGGTCGAGCGCTCGATCAGCCGAACGCCAAGTCGTGTTTCGATGCGAGCGACCATCTTGCCGACCGCCGACGCCGTCATGTGGAGGCGTCGCGCGGCCTGCGAGAAGCTGCCGGTTTCGACGATACGGGTGAAGACCCGCATCTCGCTGGCGCGATTGTCCATGAGCGAAGACCTCATTGCGGAATTGATTTCCCGACTGTTGATCGTCGAGCCGCGGTTATCAAGCGCGTATCGAAAGCGCATCTGGCGGTTCGCATCGACACCGACCGGGACGCTTCATGACCGCACTCTTCACTCCCTTCACGCTCAAGGACGTCACGCTGCGGAACCGCATCGCGGTGCCGCCGATGTGCCAGTACAGCGCGCGCGACGGCTACGTCACCGAATGGCACCGGCCGCATTACGTTGGCTTGGCGCGTGGTGGTGCCGGGCTCGTCATCGTCGAGGCGACGGCGGTATCGCCCGAGGGTCGCATCACGCCGGGCTGCACCGGCCTGTGGGAGGATGGGCAGATCGAAGGGATGGCGGCGATCGCCTGCGGCATCAAGGCTGCTGGTGCGGTGCCCGGCATCCAGATCGGGCATGCCGGCCGCAAGGCGAGCGCCAACCGGCCGTGGGAAGGCGATGATCATATCGAAACCGGCATGGCTGGAGGCTGGGAGACGATCTCGCCGTCGGCGATCGCGTTCGGCGCCGCTCTGCCGAAGGTGCCTCGCGAGATGACGCGGGACGACATCGACCGGGTCAAAGCGGATTTCGTGAGCGCCGCCATTCGTGCCCGTCAGGCCGGGTTCGAATGGCTCGAACTGCACTCGCC
>BACX01000004.1 GCA_000333335.1 Sphingomonas-like bacterium B12
CTCCGGGGCGGTTACAGCGCCTACCAGCGCAGCAGGCGCGGGCCGAGCAGCGCGCCGGCGCCGGCGGCCAGCAGGATACCGAGGCTGTACCAGGTGAGCACGAAGATCGCCGACACCTCCGGACAATGGAGGCAATAGATCGTCGCCGCCCACGCGCCCGCCGCGAGGCCCGCCGCCGCGCCCGCTTCGCGCAACCGGGAAGGCGCGAGCCGCCGGAAGGACCAGAGCAGGCCGATGAAGATCGGCATCGCCAGAGTGAGCACCAGCCACGGGCACACCTTCCAGCTCCCACCGAGCCACATCGCCAGCCACTTGCTCGATGGCGTGTCCGCCAGTTCGCCGATGCCGATGCCGCCGAGCAGCAGCACGGGGACGACCAACCACCACAGGCTCCTGAGGCTCGATCCCGTCGGTCGCGCGAGGCGCGTGACCGCGACGACAGCGCCGATACCGACCGAGACGGTGTAGGCCCACTTCATCCAGAAGGAGAAGCCGTGCATCGCGGCATGGAGATCGGGCCGGATGCCGAGCAGCCCCGCGACCAGCAGCATCGTTACGATGCCGCCGCCGAAGATGCCCAGCGCGATCCGGCGGCCCAGCGCGCCGCGCGTGATGCGGGGAACATCGCGGCTGAGCGAGCGGATGAGATCGTCGGTCTTCATGCCCGGTCTCCGCGAATACGCGCGGCGAGCGCCTTGAGGCCGCGATGGACGGAAACCTTCACATCCGATTCTCCGATGCCGGCGCCGGAAGCCGCCTCGGCGACGCTGAGGCCCTCGACGTGCGTGTCGCGGATCGCGCGCGCCTGTTTGGGCGACAGCGTGGAGAGTAGGGCATCCACGTCCATGCGGGCGGCCGTCGCATCCTCGAAGCCCTCGGCCAACAGGATCGCCTCGACGTCCTCGATCGGCACCACGACGCGACGCCGGCGGAAATGGTCGATCATCCGATAGCGGGCGATCGCATAGAGCCACGCGGTGAAGGGCCGGTCGCGGTCGTAGGTGGCGCGCTTGGTGTGCACCGAGATCAATGTTTCCTGCACAAGATCCTCGACATCGCCTTCCGCATCACGCAGCCGGCGACGATAGAAAGCGGTGAGCAACGGCACGAGCGCGCGCAACAGCGCCTCGTGGGCGCCGGCATCGCCGTCGAGCCCCGACGTCATCCACGCCTTCAGCTGTGCCTCACTTGCCTGCATTGGGCCTCCCGCACGGGCCTACGCAGCAGGATGGCGCGGGGTTACGTTCCGCGCAAATTTCCCCGAGAGTTTTTTCCCGGCTCATCCCGTAACGGCAGGCGATGAGGCTGCGTATGCCCCGACATGGCCGGCCGCTCCCTCCCCAACCGGCCATAGGGCGGCGCCGTTCGTGGCGGTGCCGCCCTCGCGAGGGGCCTTTCATCATTGGAGACAGATCATGATCCGCAGCCACGCGGCGCTTGCCGCAACCTTCGCCGTCACGCTCGTCGCCGGCGCCGCCCATGCCGCCGACGCCGGGAAGGCGCCGATGGAAAAATGCTACGGCGTCGCGCTCGCCGGCCACAACGACTGCAAGGCGGGCGCCGGCACGACCTGCGCGGGCACGGCGAAGGTCAACTATCAGGGTAACGCGTGGAAGCTGGTCAAGGCCGGCACCTGCACCGCAACCAAGACGCCGAAGGGCTTCGGCTCGCTGACCCCGAAGGCGTGATCCGCATGGGCGCTCCGCCGCCGATCGCTCCGCGGCGGAGCGGACCATCCTTCCCAGTCGAAAGGAACGCCATGTCGATGCCGATCGAAATCTATCGCCGCGCCGGGCGTTTCGCGACGCGGCTCCTGCCTCCATCCCTGCTGCTGCTGGTCGCACGTCTCGGCATCGGCGCCGTCTTCTTCCTGTCGGGGCGTACGAAGGTCGATGGCATCCTGCACATCACGGACGCGACCTACGAATTGTTCCGCACCGAATATGCGCTGCCCGTCATCGATCCCGTCGTCGCCGCGCACCTGTCGGCCTATGTCGAGAATTTCGCGCCGATATTGCTGGCGTTGGGTCTGCTCGTGCGGCCTGCCGCGCTGGTGATGCTCGGCATGACGGCGGTGATCGAGATCTTCGTCTATCCCGACGCATGGCCGACCCATCTGAGCTGGGCAGGGCTGCTCATTCCGCTGATCGCCATGGGCGGTGGAAACTGGACACTGGACCGGTTGCTGGGACTGGAAGCTCCGTTGCCGTCGCGACCGTCCTGAATATAGGCGGACTGGACGTTATCGTCCGCCGAGGAGCCGGGCGTACAGGGCCGCGCCATTACCCGGCGGATGACGAGGCTCGATCAACACGAAGCCTTCCCCCAAGTGACGGGCGAGCGCGTCCGATACCAGCTTCTGCCCGGTCAGGACGCCGCCGGACCACGAGAGCGGCGTGGCTTCGCCCGTCGGAAACCCAAGGATATCGCGCAGCGACCGGGCCATCGTCGCCAACTCCCGCCCCGCATCATCGAGTATGAGGCAGGCGGCTATGTCGCCAGCTTCCGCAGCCTGGGAAACGATCTTTGCAAGGCCCGCGACCTCGTCGCGCGCCATGCCCTGATCGCCCATGATCATGGCACAGAGATCGAGATCGTTCGTCAGGCCGAGCGTCTGGCGGAAACCCGCGAGCAGTGGCCCCGCCGGCAGGCGGCCGTCGCTCATCCGGGTGAAGGCATTGAGGCCGCGGATGGCGATCCAGCAGGCGGAGCCTTCGTCGCTGAACATCTTGCCCCAGCCACCGATGCGGGCGGAGCGGCCCCGGCGTTGGCAGTAACCGATCGATCCGGTCCCCGCGACGAGGTTGATGCCGTCCTCGCACGCTAGTGACCCGGCCCAGCCGCACACCATGTCGTTGCCGCAGCGATAGCGATCGTGGCCGAGGATACGGCCGCAAGCCTGATCCATGATTGGATCGATGATCGCATCCTCGCCGAACGCGGGAAGACCGAAGAAGGCGTAAGCGAACGC
>BACX01000003.1 GCA_000333335.1 Sphingomonas-like bacterium B12
CCGCGCGCCGCAGGAAGTTGAACAGCAGCCAGCCCGACACGCTCCACTGGAAACCGAAGGTCATGCGGTTGAGCGTCGAAGGCGATGGATCGAGCGCGCCGTAGACATAGAGCTGTTTGAACACGCTCGATCCATAGCGGCTATATTCGGTGGCGTTGCGGTTGGCCGCTTGCTCCATCGCCTGAAGGATCGTGCTGCCGAGATCGCCACCGCCGATCGCGTCGAAGGCGAGCGTGGCGCCCGTCTCAGCGACGGCATCGGCCAGTTTCTTGCGGAAATCCTCCGCGCGGCTGTCCAGAACGTGCGTGGCGCCCAGATCGCGCAGGATTTCGGCCTGCTGCTCGGACCGGACAATATTCACCAGCGGCACGCCATCGGCGAGGCAAAGCTTCTGGAGCATCTGGCCGAGGTTGGAGGCGGCGGCGGTGTGGACGATCGCCTTGTGGCCTTCCATCCGCATGGTTTCGAGAAAGCCAAGCGCGGTCAGCGGGTTCACGAACATGGCCGCGCCCTCGGCGGAGGTGGCGCCATCGGGCAGGGGCAGCGCCTCCTTTGCCTTCAGCACCCGATAGTCGGCGAACATCGCACCGCCCACCATGCCAACCCGGCGCCCTTCCAGTGCTTTCGCGTTCTCGCCGGCCGCGACGACGATTCCAGCGCCCTCATTGCCGACCGCGAGCGACTGGCCGACCCGCGCGCGCAGGCCGCCGAGCATCGCTTTGGGGAGGCGGAACGTCGTGACGGGCCGTTCCGCAGTGCCGGCACTCTCCATCGTCCGCACGTCGGCGGGGCCGAGCAGCAGGCCGAGGTCACTGGGATTGATCGGCGCCGCCTCCACGCGCACCACGATTTCATCGGGGCCGGGGGCCAGAACGGACACCTCCTCAAGACTGAGGGTGAGCGTCCCATCCTCGGTCAGCGTGGTCCTGAGTTCGCGTCCCTGGAATGCCATCATCTGCTCTCCTCATTGTATTTCGATGCCCGCTTCGCACCGTTCGGGTCGCCAGCCTCATAACCGAACTATGGTCTGATCGACAGCGATTGCGCCCGATGTAAGAGGGGGGCGGACGCCTTTCGTTGCAATGCGGCATCTTGTCAGTCGGCCATGCTTGGCCTACCCGCGCGTCAGTTCGCCCCTTGTGGCGATGAGCGGCAGGCGTTCGCTTCTGTGCACTCCATCACGGTGGGAAAAGATGAGCCTCTATTCCGATTACCTGACCGAAATCGAAGCCCGAGCAGGTCAGGGGCTCGCTCCCAAGCCGATCGACGACGGCGCGCTCCTCGCCGAGATGATCGCGATCATCGAGGACACCGGTGACGAGAATCGGCCCGAGGCACTGAAATTCTTCATCTACAACACGCTTCCCGGCACGACGAGCGCGGCCGGCGTCAAGGCGGCGTTCCTGAAGCGGATCATCCTGGGCGAAGCGACCGTCCCCGAGATCACGCCGGCCTTCGCGCTGGAACTGCTTTCGCACATGAAGGGCGGCCCCTCGATCGCGGTGCTGCTCGACATCGCGCTGGGCGATGACGCCGCGCTCGCCGTCCAGGCGGGCGAGGTGCTGAAGACGCAGGTCTTCCTCTACGACGCCGACATGGCCCGCCTCCGCGACGCCTTCGCGGCAGGCAGCTCGGTCGCCAGGGACGTGCTGGAAAGCTACGCCAAGGCCGAATTCTTCACCAAGCTTCCGGATGTCGAGGACGAGATCAAGGTCGTCACCTTCATCGCCGGTGAGGGCGACATCTCCACCGACTTGCTGTCTCCGGGCAACCAGGCGCACTCGCGCTCGGATCGCGAACTGCACGGCCAGTGCATGATCTCGCCGGAGGCGCAGAAGCAGATCGTCGCGCTCAAGGCGCAGCATCCCGATGCGCGCGTGATGATGATCGCCGAGAAGGGCACGATGGGCGTCGGCTCGTCGCGCATGTCGGGCGTCAACAACGTGGCGCTGTGGACCGGCAAGCAGCAGAGCCCCTACGTTCCCTTCGTCAATTATGCGCCGGTCGTGGCCGGCACCAACGGCATCTCGCCGATCTTCGGCACGACCGTGGACGTTACGGGCGGCATCGGCATCAACCTGAAGAACTGGGTCAAGATGACCGGCCCGGACGGCAAGCCGATCCTCAACAATGACGGCAATCCGGTGCTGGAAGAGAAATTCTCGGTCGAGACCGGCACCGTCCTCAAGATCGACGTGAAGAACCGCACGCTCAACGACGAGGCCGGCAACGAACTGGTCGATGTCGCGGCCGCCTTCACGCCGCAGAAGATGGAGTTCATGAAGGCGGGCAGCAGCTACGCCATCGTGTTCGGCAAGAAGCTCCAGACCTTCGCGGCGGAGACGCTGGGTGTCGAGGCCACGCCGGTCTACGCCCCGAACAAGGAAGTCACGGTCGAGGGTGTCGGCCTGACCGCCGTCGAGAAGATCTTCAACCGCAACGCTGTCGGTGTCACGCCAGGCAAGGTGCTGCACGCCGGTTCGGATGTGCGCGTGAAGGTCAACATCGTCGGTTCGCAGGACACGACCGGCCTGATGACCGCGCAGGAGCTGGAGGCGATGGCCGCCACCGTCATCTCGCCGCTGGTCGACGGTGCCTACCAGTCGGGTTGCCACACGGCTTCGGTGTGGGACAAGAAGGCGCAGGCCAACATCCCGAAGCTGATGAGCTTCATGAACAATTTCGGCCTGATTACCGCGCGCGACCCCAAGGGCGTCTATCACGCGATGACCGATGTCATCCATAAGGTGCTGAACGACATCACCGTGGACGACTGGGCGATCATCATCGGCGGCGACAGCCACACCCGCATGTCCAAGGGCGTGGCGTTCGGTGCGGATTCGGGCACCGTCGCGCTGGCGCTGGCTACGGGCGAGGCGACCATGCCGATCCCGCAGTCGGTGAAGGTTACCTTCAAGGGCAAGATGCAGCC
Organism: Sphingomonas-like bacterium B12; assembly: GCA_000333335.1. Lineage (GTDB taxonomy): Bacteria > Pseudomonadota > Alphaproteobacteria > Sphingomonadales > Sphingomonadaceae > Solisphingomonas. The sequence goes on from BACX01000003.1 coordinate 2,933, forward strand.
CCACATGGACTTCCGCGACGTGGTGCACGCAACGCAGCAGCAGATGCTGCAGCAGTCCGCCGGCGAGAACGTGTTTCAGGGCCGCATCATCGAGGTCCATATCGGCACGCTGCTAGCCGACCAGGCCTTCACCTTCACCGACTGGACGGCCGAGATGAAGGCCAAGGCGTCGATCTGCATCTCGAACGATGAGGCGCTGATCGGATCGCTGGAGATCGCCAAGGCGCGCATCCAGATCATGATCGACAAGGGTATGGAGAATGCGGCCGGCACGCTGAAGGGCTTGATCGCCAAGGCCGATGCCCGGATTGCCGAGATCCGTTCGGGCGAGAAGCCCGCGCTCGCGCCCGACGCCAACGCCAAGTATTTCGCGGAGATCGTCGTCGATTTGGACGTGATCGACGAGCCGATGATCGCCGATCCGGACGTGAACAACCCGGATGTCTCCAAGCGCTACACCCACGACACGATCCGCCCTGTTTCCTATTATGGCGGCACGAAGAAGGTCGATCTCGGCTTCGTGGGATCGTGCATGGTGCACAAGGGCGACATGAAGATCATCGCCCAGATTCTCAAGAATATCGAGAAGGCCGAGGGCAAGGTCGAATTCAAGGCACCGCTGGTCGTCGCGCCGCCGACCTACAACATCGTCGACGAGCTGAAGGCCGAGGGCGACTGGGAGATCCTGCGCAAATATTCGGGCTTCGAGTTCGATGACGCGGCCCCCAAGACGGCCAGCCGCACCGAGTATGAGAACATCCTCTATCTCGAGCGTCCGGGCTGCAACCTGTGCATGGGCAACCAGGAGAAGGCTGCGAAGGGCGACACCGTCCTCGCCACCTCGACCCGCCTCTTCCAGGGCCGCGTCGTCGAAGACACCGCCGAAAAGAAGGGTGAGTCTCTCCTCGCATCGACCCCGGTCGTGGTGCTGTCGACCATCCTCGGCCGCACGCCCAGTGCCGAGGAATATAAGGCGGCCGTCGAAGGGATCGATCTGACCAAATTCGCTCCTCAGAAGGCGGCCTGATCACTCCCCACGACACCGGGCATTGTTGAAGGCGGCGCGGCGCAGGCTTGCGTCCGCCGCCTTCACGATCGCACTTCGTTGAACTCGATCACGTTGCGATCGGGATCGCGGATGAAGCAGACGATCCGCCGGCCATGCCCCATCTCGACGGGGCCTTCGGTGATCGCGATGCCCTCGCGATCCAGCCACACCACCAGCTCGTCCATGCTGTCGATGATGAACGCTGCGTGCGTGTAGCCGGGGTGCTTGACCGGCACATCGAGCAGCACATTGCCCTCCGCGCTGGCTTCGCCGTTGAAGATCAGGTGGATGCGCGGTCCCGTCGGGTGGACCAATCCGCAGGCCTTCGCGGCCTCACTGAATTCGTCGGGATCCCGAACGAAGCCCAGTCTGCCATAAAAGGCTTCGGCGACGGCGAGGTCGGTCACGCGGATGCCGACATGATCGAACGTCAGTGTATCGAAGGGCATGATGCCTCTCCCATGATCGAGTGACCGGATCAGGCTTCGAGGCCGGCGCGGGTGCGGGCGAACGGGATGAAGCCGGGCAATTGTTCGATTTGCCTGAGCCAGGCGAGGATGCGGGGGTAGCCGGAGAGATCGACATTCCCCTCGGGCGCGCGCTCGATATAGCTGTAGAGCGCCACGTCCGCGATGGTCGGCCGGTCGGTCCCGGCGATCCACGCGCGTCCGTCCAGCACCTGCTCGATCACGGCCAGCGTCGCGTGTGCCCGTCCGATCACCTCGTCGGCGCGGAACGGTGCATCGAAGACGGTGATCAATCGGGCGGCGCAGGCGCCATAGGCGATCTTGCCCGCCGCTACCGCGAGCCAGCGCTGCACCTCTGCCTCGGTCGCCGGATCGTTCGGCAGCCAGTGCGACGGCCCGACCTTGCGCGCGACATAGACGAGGATGGCATGGGAGTCGGCGATGATGGTGCCCTCGTCGTCGAGCACGGGCACCTCGCCGAACGGGTTCAACGCCAGGAACTCGGGCTGCTTGTGGGCACCCGCCGGTAGATCGACAGGGATCAGCTCGTGCGCGACATCGGCCAGCGAAAGGAACAGCGCGGCGCGATGGGCGTGGCCGGACAGCGGAAAGTGATAGAGCTTCATGATGGTGTCTCCGAAGGGGAAGGTCAGCGGCGCGGCAGGGTGCGGCCGAGGAAATCACGGATCAGCGGGACGATCTCGTCGGCGCGATCCTCCAGCGCGAAATGGCCGCTGTCGATCAGGTGCAACTCGGCCTGCGGATTGTCGCGCAGATAGGCGCGGGCGCCCGCCGCCGGGAAAATCTTGTCGTTGGCGCCCCAGACAATCAGCGTCGGCGGCTTGCGTGTGCGGAAGAAGGACTGGAACTGCGGGTACAGCGCCACATTGGTGCGATAGTCGTAGAAGAGATCGAGCTGGATCTCGGCATTGCCGGGCCGGTCGAGCGATGCCTGATCGTGCAGCCACGCATCGGGATCGACCCGGCTCGGATCCTTCACGCCGTTCAGATACTGCCAGCGGGTCGTGTCGAGCGTGAGCGCAGATCGCAGCGCGTCGCGGTGCGCCGCCGATCCGTCCGCCCAATAGGCCTTGATCGGCGTCCAGAAATCCTGAAGCCCGTCGATATAGGCATTTCCGTTCTGGACGATCAGGCCGGTGACCCGTTCGGGATGGCGGATCGCCAGTCGCAGGCCAACGGGCGCGCCATAATCCTGAATGTAGATCGTGTAGCTGTTTACGCCCTTCTGCGCGAGAAGCGCCTCGGTCACGTCGGTCAGGTGCGCGAAGGTATAGGCGAACGCCTTGTGATCGGGGGCGCTGCTCTGGCCGAAACCGGGATAATCGGGTGCGATCACATGATAGCGATCGGCAAGCGCCGGGATGAGGTTGCGGTACTCGTGCGACGAACTGGGGAAGCCGTGCAGCAGCAGGACGGTTGGGGCGTCAGCCGGTCCCGCCTCGCGGTAGAAGACGTCGAGGCCCTCGATCTTCGCGGTGCGGTAATGGATCACCGAACTGGCGGGCAGTGCGTGGGGCGCTTCGACCGGAACCCGCGCGGCATCGGCCGGGGCGGTGCTGGACAGCAGGATCGCGGCGAAGGCGCCGGATGCAAGCAAGCTCTTCATGATCGGACCTCAGGGTTTGCGTTTTTGACCCCTGAAACATCGCAATCCTTGCACGCGATGATAATCCGCCACCGATGCACTTCATTATTGCGGCTTGAGATGATAATCGCGGCAAAGGAGGACGCATGGAAGAATTGCGGGCGTTGCGAACGTTCATCGCCGTTGCCGAACATCGGAGCTTTGCCGAGGCCGCGCGCCGCCTTCACCTGTCACCCACCACGGTGACGCGCACGATCGCATCGTTGGAGGCCTCGCTGGGCCTCGCGCTGCTGGTGCGCACAACGCGCAGTGTCCGCCTGACCGAGGAGGGTGGGCAGTTCCTCGATCGATGCCGCGCGGGCATCACCGAGATCGACGGAGCGTTCGAGACGGCGCGAGGCGGCAGCGTCACGCCGCGCGGCACGCTGACGGTCACGGCACCGGTGATGTTCGGGCGGCTGCATGTCCTGCCCATCATAGTCGAACTGATCGAGCGCCATCCGGGGCTCAACGTCCGCCTGCTCCTGCTCGACCGTGTCGTGCGCCTCGTCGAGGAAGGAATCGACGTCGCGGTGCGGATCGCCGATCTGCCCGATAGCGCGCTGCACATGATGAAGATCGGTGAGGTACGGCGCGTGTTCAGTGCCAGCCCTTCCTATCTACATGCGAAGGGAGAGCCGATGCAGGCGGCCGATCTGCGCCGCCATCAGCTGATCGCTGTGGAGAACGAGACAGGGGCGCAAGGAGCCTGGGAAGGCGATCATGGCAAAGGCCTGCGGGGGCCGGCTCGTCTGTCGGTCAACAGCGTCGAGGCCGGAATCGATGCGGCAGTTGCGGGGCTCGGGATCGTCCGCACCCTGTCCTATCAGGTCGCCGGGCACCTGAGCGCTGGCCGGCTTCGCCAGATCGACATGGACGCCGCAAGCCCGGCATTGCCGGTATCTTTGCTCTTCCAGAGCGGCCGTCGCAATACGCCCAATATCCGTGTCTTCGCCGATCTCGCGCGGGAAAGGCTGCGCGGTGCGGCGCTGTGACCCCGCTTACCCTGCACGCCTCAGATAGCGATCGACCGAGAGAGGGCCAGTGCCCATGATGCACAGCGCGACGATCCCGGCGATATAGAGCAGGTCCGTCTCGTAGCCTGGCTGGCCGAAATGGGCCCCGGTGGCATCGTAGGACAGCAGCTTGATCGAACTGAAGCCGTTGGGCAGGTGTACGGTGACGATCGCCACCAGCAGCACCACGATCATCGGGATCGCCGTGAGCGGCATCAGCGCGCCGGCGAGCGTGAAGAGTCCGCCGATGAGTTCCACACCGATTGTCGCATCGCTCAGCAGATGCGGGAAGGGCATGCCCATCGCCTGCAGCACCGATGCGAAATGCTCAGGCCCGCGCGTCAGCTTGGCATAGCCGTGCTGCATGAAGCCGAAGCCCACGATCAGCCGCAGCGGCAGCGCCGCCCAGCCGCCGGGAAGGGGAAGCGGCGACATCGCCAATCGTTTGAAATCGACCATCAGGATGTCCTTGTGTCTCTCGGTGCGATGTCGACGATGATCTCGTCGGCCATCCATTGGGCGAGACAGGCTCCGGCCGTTGCGGGGCCTTCTAATTCGCCCTGTTCCTCGACGAAACTCGCGCAGAGCGTGCCGAAGCTCTCGCCATTACGGGCGATAGACAGTGCGCGGGCCTGCACGGGATCGAGCGTCCGGTAGGCAGGCGTGAAGCCGTTGCGCCAGACGAGCGTCGCACCGGCAGCCTCCAGCGGTTGCGCGGGGGGCGGTGTCTCGCCGCGAGCGATGGCCGACCAGATGGCACCGGCATTCGTCGTCGCTGGCAGCACGGCCAAGCCAGGCGCGAAGCGGAGGACGGCAGCGTCCCAATCCACCTCGCTAAGAGCCACCGGATCGATCGGGCGATGATCCTCGACGGTAAAAGCCCATGCTAGAGCGCGCTCCAGTCGCGCCAGTTCGCCGACCTCCGGATCGTCCGGATAGAGCGCCTCCAGCGTGTCGGGGAAATCGAGCGCATAATCGTCGAGCGTCCAGCTGCTGGGTGGCACTCGGTCGATATGTGTGGCCGCGGCGGCGTCGAACGCGGCGTCACCCAGCCACGCATGGAGCGTGCCGTAGCTTTCGCGCAGGCAGGCGATGAGTTGGCCGCGATAATTGTTGAGATAGACCGACAGCCCGGCACCGACCGATCCGGCACAACGGGCCGCGACGGCATCGGACTCGTCGACAAGCCAGTCGCGCAAGCCGTGCTGCAGGGCGAGGAGGCTCATGCCACCCTCCGGACCGGCTGTTCGGCGATGTGCCGGGCCATATCCAGTTCCGCCAGCAATTCGGCCAGCGGCGGGATATCGTCGTCCCGCTCGATCATCGTCGCGACGGGGCCGGTCAGCCGGAGCGCGGCGGCGTAGAGCGACCAGACCGAGGCGGGGACCGGCTTGTCATGCGTATCGATCAGCAGGTCGCGGCCCTGCGAATGGCCAGCGAGGTGGATCTGGCGAACCCGCCTCTCCGGCAGGCCTGCGAGATAGGCGATCGGATCGAAGCCGTGATTGGTCGCGCTGACGAAGACGTTGTTGACGTCCAGCAGCAGATCGCATCCCGTCCGCATGCACAAAGCGTGGAGGAAACACCATTCGCTCATATCGCCGTCGAACGAGAGATAGCTGGACGGATTCTCGACCAGCATCGTCTGCCCGAGAGCATCCTGCGTCCGCATCACATTGGTGGAGACGATGTCGAGCGCCTCCTCGGTATAGGGGAGAGGTAGCAGATCGTGCGAATTGAACCCGCCGATCCGCGACCAGCTCAGATGATCGGACACGAACAGCGGATCGACCGCATCGACCAGTGCGCGGAGCCGGCGCAGATACTCGGCATCGAGACCGTCCGCCGAACCGAGCGACATCGAGACACCATGCAGCGCGACCGGATGGCGTTCCCGCACGCGGCGCAGCACGTCGAGCGGGCGGCCGCCCTCGACCATGAAATTCTCCGAGATCACTTCGACGAAATCGACCGCAACCGGCGTCTCGCCGTCGAGAAAGTCCGCATAATGCGGCTTGCGCAGGCCGAGGCCGAACTGATGACGTGGCAGGGGGGAAGCGGGCATCGCGCTCTCCTCGGGAAGAGAGACCCGGCCGCGACAGATGCGGCCGGGCCGGTCGGTCACTTCGGCGCGGTCAGGCTGCCGCCGTCCGCCTTGCACTGCTGGGCGGTCTCGGCCTTGAATCCCTGACCCTTGCAGTCGTTCATGCCCTTGCAGTCGTGGTTGCCGGACTTGCAGTCGGACTGGCCCTTGCAGGCGTTGACGCCGTAGCAATGGACCTGCTTCGCGTCCTTGGCGAAGGCGGGGGCGGTGACGGCCGCGCCGGAGAGCGCGATGATCGCGGCGGCGGCGGCGAAGCTGACGGCGGATTTCGAAGGGGTCATGACTCTAGAGGATCCCCGGGACCGAGCT
>BACX01000002.1 GCA_000333335.1 Sphingomonas-like bacterium B12
CCGGCCCTCGCGCGGAAACCCGTCGATGATCTTGGCAACGCCGGNCGAAGCCGAAGCTTCCGTTTCTCGTCGTAATCGTAGAATCCCGCCTGCTTCTTCTGCCCCCAACGGCCTTGCGCACACAGCGCATCCTGCAGGCTCTCGATCCGCTCGGGGTCGCGGTGCCAACCGATGTCGACGCCGGCGAGGTCGGCCATCTGAAACGGCCCCATCGGCATGCCAAAGGCGGTGTGGACGCGATCGACCTGTTCGGGTGTGGCGCCTTCCAGCAGCAGCGCGTTGGCGTTGGTCTGGCGCGGGATCAGCATGCGGTTGCCGATGAAGCCGAAGCAGACGCCGGAGACGACCGGCACCTTCCCGATCTTCTGGGTGAGCGCCATGCCGGTGGCGAGTGCGTCGGGCGCGGTCTTGGCGCCGCGCACCACCTCGACCAGCTTCATCACGTTGGCGGGCGAGAAGAAGTGGAGGCCGAGCACGTCCTGCGGGCGCTTCGTCGCGGTCGCAATCTCGTCGATCGAGAGGTAGGAGGTGTTGGAGGCGAGTATCGCGCCCGGCTTGGCAATGCCGTCGAGCTTCGCGAAAATCTCCTTCTTCACGTCCATATTCTCGTAGACCGCCTCAATGATGAGGTCGCAATCCCTGAGTGCGTCGAAATCGAGTGTCGGGGTCAGCAGACCCATCGCTTTCTCGACCTGCTCGGGCGTCAGGCGACCCTTGGCGGCGGTCGCCTCGTAATTCCCACGCATGACGCCGGTGCCGCGATCCAGCGCGTCCTGCTGCATCTCGACGATGGTCACGGGGATGCCCGCCGACAGGAAGTTCATCGAGATGCCGCCGCCCATCGTCCCGGCGCCGATCACGCCGACCGACTTGATCGGGCGCAGCTGGATGTCCTTGGGCAGACCGTCGATCTTGGCGGCGGCGCGCTCGGCGAAGAAGACGTGGCGTAGCGCCTTGGACTGCTCGCCGGTGACGAGCTGCATGAACAGAGCGCGTTCCTTCTCCTGCCCCTGGTCGAGCGGCAGTTCGGCCGCGGCCTTCACCGCCTCGATGCAGGCCCTGGGCGCATCGAGGCCCTTGATCTTGCGCGCGTTGTCGGCCGCGAATTTCTCGAACACGCCGGCATCCGCCGAGACGGTGCGGTCGCCGGTGCGGCGCGGGGCATCGAGCGTGCGGGCGAAGGCGATCGCCTCAGCGGCCAGCGTCTCGTCGCCCCCCGCCAACTTGTCGATCAGGCCGGCCTGCGCCGCCTTGGTCGCCGGGATCGGCGCGCCCGAGACGATCATGCTGAGCGCCGCCTCCGCCCCGATCAGGCGCGGCAGGCGCTGCGTGCCGCCCGCGCCCGGCAGGATACCGAGCAGAACCTCGGGCAGGCCCAGCTTCGCCTTGGGGCTGGCGATGCGATAGTGGGCGCCCAAAGCCACCTCCAGCCCGCCGCCGAGTGCCATGCCGTGGATCGCGGCGACGACCGGCTTGCCGCTCGCCTCGATCGCGTCAACCACCTCGGGCAGCATCGGGCCGACCGGCGGTTTTCCGAACTCTGTGATGTCGGCGCCGCCTGAGAACATCTTGCCCGCGCCGCGGATCACGATCGCCTTCACCGCCGGATCGTCCTGCGCCTTGGCGATCACCTCGGACAATCCGGTGCGGATGCCGGCACCGAGCGCGTTGACCGGCGGGTTGGCCATCACGATCTCGAGGACATCGTCGTGCAGCTTGGTCTCGATCATGGAGAGCCTTTCGTCAGAAGGTCGTTTCGCCGATGCCGCGCGGCCGGGCGAAGGGATGGGAGGAGGAGAGACCGGCATCGACGACCAAAGCATGGCCGTTGACGTAGCTTGCCTCGTCCGACGCGAGGAAGGCGACGGCGGTGGCGATTTCGATCGGCTCGCCGCCGCGCTTGAGCGGGTTCAGCATGCCCAGCTGATCGCCTTTACCCTTGGCGCGGGCGAGATCGTAGAAAGGCTGGGTCATGCCCGTCTCGATCAGGCCGGGGCAGATCGCGTTGACACGGATGCCCGATCCGCTGAGCTGCTGCGCCGCCGTCTGGACGAGGTTGATCACGCCGGCCTTGGACGCCGAATAAGCCGGCCCGCCCGCACCCGCACGAAGCCCCGCGACCGAGGCGGTGCAGACGATTGCGCCAGTCGTCCCCGCATCGAGCATCGCCTTCGCGCCATGCTTGATCGCGAGGAACGGGCCTATCAGATTGACTTGCAGCAGCGCCTGCCAGTCCGCCACAGACTGATCGAGGATGCCCGGCAGACCGCCGCTGATCCCGGCATTGGCGAAGATCACGTCGATGCCGCCATGCTTTTCGACGGCAGTGGCGATCATCGCTGTGACGTCCACCTCGCTGCCCGCGTCGCCCCGCATCGCGATGATAGTGTCATGGCCGGCAGCGGTCTCCTCGACGCCATCGGTCACGTCGACCGCGAGCACTTTCGCGCCCTCATCGGCGAACAGGCGTGCGGTGGCGCGCCCGATACCCGAACCGGCGCCGGTGACGAGGATGCTCTTGCCTGCGAACCGCGCGCTCACAGGCCGCCCCGGATGGTCGTGCCGCCGTCGACGACGATGCCCTGCCCGGTGACATAGGCACCCGCCTTGGAGGCGAGGAACACCGCCGCGCCGGCGATCTCGTCCGGCTCGCCGATGCGGCCGAGCGGGGTGACGCGCCTGAGCGCCGCTTCCGCCTTGGGATCCTCCCACAGCGCCTTGGCGAAATCGGTGCGGATGACGCCCGGCGCGATGGCGTTGACGCGGACATTGTGCTTGCCGAACTCGATCGCGAGGTTGCGCACCAACTGGAAGTCCGCCGCCTTGGAGACGTTGTAGGCGCCGATCACGTCCGATCCGATCAGTCCGCCGATCGACGAGACGATGACGATCGCGCCGTCCTTCCGCTCGATCATCTCGGGCGCGACCATGCTGACCAGCCAGTGGTTCGCCAGCACGTTATTGTCGAAGATCTTGCGGAACTGCTCGTCGCTGATCCCCGCCATCGGGCCGTAATAGGGGTTGGAGGCGGCGTTGCAGACGAGGATATCGATCTGGCCGAGCCGCTGCCGGGTCTCGGTGACCAGCGCCTCCAGCGCCGCCTTGTCCGATATGCTGGCGGCGATGGCGACGGCGCGTTCCTCGCCATGCTTCGCGTTGATCGCGTCAGCGACTTCCTCGCAGGCCGGCTGCTTGCGGCTGGAGATCACCACCTTCGCGCCGGCATCGGCATAAGCCTCGGCGATGGCACGCCCGATGCCGCGTGACGATCCGGTGATGATCGCGACCTTGCCGGTCAGATCGAACAAACTCATGCGCGTCTCTCTCCTTATGCGGTGGCGCCGGCCTTGCGGGCCTCGGCCCAGGCGGCCTGGGTCAGCAGCCCGAGCTTGGCGACGGTGTCGGCGGCCTTCGCGCTCGAGGCATTGCCGTCGATCATGCGCTTCTTGATGCCCTGGACGATGCCGATCAGCCGGAACAGGTTGTAGGCGAAATACCAGTGGAGATCGGGCAGCCCATCGCGCCCGCTCGCCGCGCAATAGCGTTCGATCATGGCATCGAGCGACGGCAGGCCTTCCGCGTCCAGATCGACGCCGGCGAGGCCCGATCGCCCGTCGCGCGGCATCGCCCAGTTCATCGCGAGGTAGGTGAAGTCGGCCAGCGGATCCCCGATCGTGGTCAGCTCCCAATCCAGCACCGCTGCCACCTTGGGCGCATCCGCCGCGTAGATCAGGTTGTCGATGCGATAATCGCCGTGGATGATCGAGGTGCGCGTTTGCTCGGGCAGGGTGCGGGGCAGCCACTCGATCAGCTTGTCGACCTCCGGGATGTCGTCGGTCTGCGAGGCGCGATACTGCTTGGTCCAGCGCTGGACCTGCCGCTCGAAATAATTGCCCGGCGGCCCGAAGTCGGCCAGCCCGACAGCCTCATGGTCGATCGCGTGGAGCGCCGCCATCGTATCGACCATCGCCTCGTAATAGGCCCGGCGATCGGGCTTCGGGATATCGGGCAGCGTTCCGTCCCACAGGGTGCGGCCTTCCACCATCGCCATCAGATAGAAGGGTGCGCCGATCACGCCATCGTCCTCGCACAGCGCGATCGGGCGCGGCACCGGGAAGCCGGTCGGGTGAAGCGCCGCGAGCAGGCGGTATTCGCGATCGACCGCGTGCGCCGAGGGCAGCAGGGGGCCGAACGGCTTGCGGCGCAGCACATAACGACCTGCGGCCGTGTCGAGCCGATAGGTGGGATTGGACTGGCCGCCGGGAAACTTCTCGATCGCGAGGCTGCCCTCGAAATCGGGCAGCGTGCGGTCGAGCCAGACCTTAAGTGCCAGATCGTCGAGATCGCTCACCGTGCCGCGTCTCGATACTTGCCGAATTCGGCGCGGGCGATGGCGCGGGCGTGGACCTCGTCCGGCCCGTCGGCGAGGCGGAGCGTGCGGATGTTGGCCCAGTCCGCCGCGAGCTGGAAATCGCCTGAGACGCCGCCGCCGCCATGCGCCTGCACCGCGTCGTCGATGATCTTCAGCGCCATCATCGGCGCCTGCACCTTGATCATCGCGATCTCGTTGCGGGCGGCCTTGTTGCCGGCTCGGTCCATCATGTCGGCCGCCTTGAGGCAGAGCAGCCGCGTCATCTCGATGTCGATGCGGGCGCGGGCGATCCGCTCCTCCCAAACGCTGTGCTCGGCGATGCGCTTGCCGAAGGCGGTGCGCGACATCAGCCGCCGCGCCATCGCCTCCAAAGCCTCCTCGGCAGCCCCGATCGTGCGCATGCAGTGATGGATGCGCCCAGGCCCGAGCCTCCCCTGCGCGATCTCGAAGCCGCGCCCTTCGCCGAGCAGCAGGTTTTCGGCCGGAACGCGCACGTCGGTCAGCGTCACCTCGGCGTGGCCGTGCGGGGCATGATCGTAGCCATAGACCGAGAGCAGCCGCTCGACCTTCACGCCGGGCGTATCGACATCGACGAGGATCATCGCCTGCTGGGCATGGGCCTGCGCATCCGGGTTTGTTTTGCCCATCACGATGGCGAGCTTCGCGCGGGGATCACCCATGCCGGACGACCACCATTTCCGCCCGTTGATCACGTAATGCTCGCCGTCGCGCATGATCGAGGTACGGATGTTGGTCGCGTCGGACGAAGCGACCTCGGGTTCGGTCATCAGAAAGGCGGAGCGGATCTCGCCATCCATCAGCGGCTTCAGCCAGCGATCCTTCTGCTCCCGAGTGCCGTAGCGGTGGAGCACCTCCATGTTGCCGGTATCAGGCGCCGAGCAGTTGAACACTTCCGGCGCCCAGACGATGCGCCCCATCTCCTCGGCGCACAGCGCATATTCGAGGTTGCTGAGCTGGGTGCCCTCGAAGACGAAGCTGTCGTCGACATGCGAATGGCCGGAGGCGGGCGGCATGAACAGGTTCCACAGCCCTGCCGCCTTGGCCTTGGGTTTCAAAGCTTCGATCGTTTGGAGCGGTGACCAGCGATCGCCCGTATCCAGTTCGCGCGCGCAATCGGCGAGGCGAGGCCGGACTTCGGCAGCCATGAATTCCCGGACCTTGCCCTGGAAATGCCGTTCCCGCTCGTTGAGCGTAAAGTCCATTCATCCGCTCCTTGCGTCGATCGACTCGGATTGCGTACTCCAAGTTCGAATTGATGCCGTTCATGGCGGCAAGGAGAGTTTCTGTCCAGCCCAGGATCCGCTTTTGATCATGGAATATGCCATGATTTGGGTGCGTGGATCGTGATATGATATTTGACCCGATATTCGAAATTGGTTGCAAATGGCACCGGCAACGGGTCGACACGAAGAGGCTTTGGCGATAAATCGAAGTATGCGCGTTTCCACGATAACCAACGACGATATCGAGGCGGGGATCCCGGCTCCCGATCAGGCAAGCCGTTACGAGAGGCAGAAGCAGCGGATCGTCGATGCCGCGACGATCCTGCTCAACCGCAAGGGCATGCGCGGCATGACCCTGGCGGATGTCGCGGGCGAACTTGGCCTCACCACCACCAGCGTGACCTATTATTTCCGCCGCAAGGACCAACTGCTCGCGGCCATATTCGAGGATGCGCTGGCGCGACTGGAGGCCATGGTTCGCGACGCGGCAGTCCATTCCACGCCACGATCCCGTGTTTCACGCTATATCGAGCTGTATTTCGAGGAGTTCGCGCAGGCGCAACGCGATGGGGGCCGGCCGATTGCCAATCTCTCCGAGATGCGATCGATGGACGAGGAGGCTCGTGGCCGCCTGGTCGCCCGATACCGCGCTGTCATGCGGGAGGTTCGGGGTTTCTTCGGTCCGTCGCGCGACGAGGCGCACAAGCGGCTGCTGACGGCACGCGCGCACATCCTCAACGAGGCGCTGTTCTGGCAATATACCTGGCTCGGTCAGTTCGCCGTCGGCGATCTGCCCAACGTCCGCCGGCGTTTCTTTCATATCCTGGACGGTGGGATCACGACGCCCGGCACGCCGTGGGATGTCCGCGTCGTGGAACCCGATCCGGTCACCGAGCCGGGCGAGCAGGAGAGCTTTTTGCGGGTGGCCATCCGGCTGATCAACGACACCGGCTATCGCGGCGCCTCGGTCAAGCGGATCATGGCGGAAACTCACCGCACCAAGGGCAGCTTCTACCATCATCTCGATGCCAAGGACGACCTGATCGTCTCCTGC
>BACX01000001.1 GCA_000333335.1 Sphingomonas-like bacterium B12
GCCGCCGCCGCGCCCAGCGCCTCGCTCGCCTTGGCATCGCCGGTGTAGCAGGGGGTGAGCCAAGGCGCCCGCAACACCAGTTCGCCGCGTGCCTTGCCGTCGCGCGGCAGGACGTTCATCGCATCGTCCACGATCTGCGCGCTGACCATCGGCACGGTGACGCCCGAGGTCGTGAGCTGGGCGACGATCCTGTCCTCGTCCGTTTCGCCGGGTTCGAGGCGCGCCATCGAGATCATCGGGCACGTCTCCGACATGCCGTAACCTGCCAGCACCTCCATGCCGCGCCGCCGCGCCTCAGTGCAAAGCTGCCTGCTCATCGCCGATCCGCCGATCGTCATCTTCCAGCCGGTCAGATCCTTGCCGGTCTGGTCGGCCGCCTGGAACACCATTTGCAAGATGGTCGGCACGCAATGCGAGTAGGTGACCTTATGATCGGTCGCGAGGCGACAGAGCAGATCCGGCTCGTAGCGGCCGGGATAAACCTGCTTCAGGCCCAGCATCGTTGCGATATAAGGCACGCCCCAGGCATGGACATGGAACATCGGCGTCAGCGGCATGTAGACGTCGCCATAGCCGAAGCCCGGCGCCGCCTTTGATCCACCGCCCGGCCCGTTGGCCACCAGTGTGTGCAGCACCAGTTGGCGGTGTGTGAAAGTCACGCCCTTGGGATTGCCGGTGGTGCCGGTGGTGTAGAAGGTGGTGGCGACCGCGTTCTCGTCGAAATCCTCGAACGGATAATCGGGCGAGGCGGCGGCCGACAGCGCTTCATATTCGCCGGCGGCGTAGGGTGGTAGCGCGCCTTCGGTGCCGTCCATGATCGCGATTACCGCCTTGATGCCGGGCAGCATCGGCAGGATCGCCTCGGCCAGCGGGAAGAAATCGCGGTGGACGAGCAGGATCTCGGCCTTGGCGTGATTGAGCGTGTAGGCGATCTGGGGCGGGGGCAGGCGCACGTTCACCATCATCAGCACCGATCCCATCATCGGCACCGCGAAATAAGCCTCCAGATAGCGATGGCTGTCCCAGTCCATCACCGCCACCGTCATGCCCTGCTCGGCGCCGACGCCCTCCAGCAGCGAGGCGAGGCGGCCGATGCGGCCGAAGAACTCGCGATAGGTATAGCTGGACTGGTCGCGGTAGACGATCTCCTGATCGGGCGCGGTCATCATCGCGCTGTCGAGCAGGTGGCGAATGGTGAGTGGGAAGTGGTAGGCTTCTGGCGCCGGCTCGGTGAAGCGAAGGGGCATGATGCGATCCTCTCTCTTATGGTATCCCGCCGGCTTTACCGGTCGAGCGGCTTGTCTTCGGCGGCGCGCGCCGCGAGCAGTGGCGACAGCGTGAAATCCCCACTCAGCTCCGCCTCGTAGCGCTTCAGCCCGTCGACCACGGTGCCGAGCC